>JANPNY010000764.1:0-5986 GCA_031427745.1 Chitinophagaceae bacterium
GCCAGAACGATTGAAGGGATAATCTTCTTTTACAACTTTCTCCTTTATCCATTCTTACCTACTTTTACTCCTCAAAAAAATTTAAGCATGCAATTCAATCTTCAGCCAACCATTCAAAATGAGTTTGTAAAAATTCAGCCGTTAACGATGAATGATTTTGAAATATTGTTTGCAGTAGCCAGCGATCCGCTTATATGGCAACAGCATCCCAATAAAAACCGATATCAGCGTGCAGAATTTGAAAACTATTTTAAGGGAGCCATCGAAAGTGGCGGCGCATTTTTAATAAGCGATAGTAACACGGGCCAGGTAATTGGCAGTACCCGTTTTTATGATTTAAACACGGCAGAAAAAAGCATTTTAATTGGCTACACCTTTATTGCCAGAAGCCATTGGAGCCGCGGCTATAACCCGGCATTAAAAAAACTACTGCTCAACCATGCGTTTCAAATGTTGGATACCGTTTACTTTCATGTGGGAGCAGGAAATATCCGTTCGCAAAAAGCCATGGAAAAACTCGGTGCTGTAAAGGCAGGCGAGCTAGAAGTAGCCTATTTTGGAGAACCGATAAAAAGCAACCTGATTTATAAAATTGAAAAAAAAGACTGGACCAATCATTAATTTTACTCCCTAACAATTTAACCAACACAACAATGCCAACCTACGTTATAGTGGATGTTACCATTACCAACCCGGAAGAATACGAAGCATATAAATTGCTAACGCCTGCTTCTGTTGCAGCCCACGGCGGCAAGTTTATTGTACGTGGTGGCGCTACAGAAACATTGGAAGGCCATTGGCAGCATGGCAGAATTGTGGTGCTGGAATTCCCTACAACCGAAAAGGCTAAAACCTGGTGGGCATCTGCAGAATATGCCACAGCCAAAGCTATCAGGCAAAGAGCAGCCACCACAAATATGATACTGGTTGAAGGAATCTAAATAATGAAGAAAATAATTCCACAGCAAGTATCAATTTTAATCAACCAATTTTCTCAACTAGTTGGTCGCATTCCGCCTTATATTAATTTTTGCAGTTTAAAAGTTTAGTGCGAAAGGGTGATACTATTTTAGCTATTCATTTCACTTTACGGTTTATTAGCTTTTACCATTTTTAAAATCTGTAATTTACAGGCGGCGATTCTTGAAAAATAATTTTAAACTCTATGCCATTTTTTGGCAGCTCAAAAATACCGAACGACTATTTACCGACTTAATTAAAATTAATTAAATGACTTCCAAAGTTCTACAAGTTGCCTTTGTACTAATGGCGTTAAACATGCCAAATCTACTTACAGCGCAGGATAGTACTTTACAGGTTCATTTGTGGAAAAATGGCGCACCTGGTTTTGAGCAAAAAAAAGATGAACCGGAGCAAGCTAAAGACTGGTGGGTTAAAAATGTTCACAATCCATCACTCACCATTTATCTGCCGGCAAAAGATAAAGCTACCGGCGCTGCCGTGGTTATCTGTCCCGGAGGTGGACATCGCAATCTGGTTTTTAATGCGGAGGGAAAAGAGGCTGCGTTGTATTTGAACAGCATTGGCGTAGCTGCGTTTGTTTTAAAATACCGGTTGTTTCGTGAAGACAATTCTCCCTATACAGATCAACATCCCCGGCGGGATATTTTCAGGGCCATGCGCATTGTGCGGAGCATGGCAAATGAATATGGGGTAGATACCAGCCGCATTGGTGTTATGGGATTTTCTGCCGGCGGCGAAGTTGCAGGCTGGGTGTCGTATCATTACACCGATGCATATTTTACAAAGCCCGATACAATCGATTTATTGAGTGCAAGGCCGGCATTTCAAATATTGATTTATCCCGGGCCATTAGCTGTTCCGGAAAAAATGCCCGTTGCTGCACCGTCTACATTTTTACTTGCTGCCAATGAAGATGAATGCTGCTCGGAACCACTGTTAAAATTGGTGCAACTGCATCGCCAGACAAAAGTTCCGGTAGAATTACATTTGTATGCACAAGGCAATCATGCATTCAACATGGGCACAAGATCAACTATTGTTGGTTTAAAAAACTGGCCGCAACGCATGGCAGATTGGCTGTTAGATAATGGCTGGTTAAAAAAGAAATAATAACAGGGCTTTATTATAGGTTGGTTTAAACATAACCAGCTTAATAAAAAAATGAGTACATCAGTTTAATTACAATTTTCTTTATTCCTAAATAATAATCACTTAATTTTTCATCTAAAAAAAACGAAATGCAAACAAGACGAGATTTTTTAATGGGCTCCGGTACCCTTGCAATTGGGTCTATGCTATTACCATCCTTTGTTGCATCGGGCGGCAAAATTAACAACCCGGGCATACAATTATATACCGTACGAAACGAAATGCTGGCCGATGCAAAAGGCACGTTGAAACAACTGGCTGCATTGGGTATTAAACAAATTGAATCGGCAGGAAGTGATAAAGGCCATTACTACGGACTTACTCCAGCAGAGATGAAAGAAACCTGTAAAAGCCTGGGTATGACCATTCGAAGCGGTCATGTTCAGCTTAATGATAAATGGGAACAAACGATGAAGGAAGCAGTAGAATCGGGGCAGGAATATCTCATTTGTTCTTCTATGCCCACCCATGGACAAACAGTTGAAAATTATAAAAAAGTATCGAAGCAATTTAACAAGGCAGGTGAACAATGTAAAAAACTCAACATTAAATTCGGATACCATAACCACGATGTTGAATTTGAAAAAGACAATGGAAAAATATTATATGATGTGATGCTGGAAGAAACAGATCCCGAATTTGTGTGCATGGAAATGGACCTTGGCTGGGTAGTGGTGGCGGGTTTTAATCCACTTGATTATTTCAGCAAACATCCCGGTCGTTTTAAATTATGGCACCTGAAAGATATGGACCTGGTAAAAAAACACAGTACAGAATTTGGTAAAGGCGGGCTTAATATTCAGCAAATGTTTGATAATGCCAAACAATCAGGAATGGAATACTTTTTTATAGAGCAGGAAGAATATACCAGCACAGCACTGGAAAGTATGCAACAAAATATGGCCTATCTTAAAAAACTAAAAGGATAAAAATTTTAGATTTTGTAACGTTCGTTTTGTATTCAAGTAAAAAGTATAAATTAAAAAAAATTGCTATGAAATTTAAATTATTCTTACTGATGATTTCTTACACCAGTTTAACAATGGCACAAATAAACAACATCGGAATTTTTAATAACCATGCAGATATTGGTAACCCTGCCGTTAAAGGATCTGTACAGTATGAGGCCGGCACACAGGCCTACACCCTTAAAGGTGGAGGCTACAACATCTGGTTTAACCGGGATGAATTTCAGTATGCTTATAATAAATTAAAAGGCGATTTTATTTTAACTGCCAATGTAAAATTACCCGATGAGGGTAAAGATCCTCATCGCAAAATTGGCTGGATGATACGGGCAGGTGTGCAGGAAGATGCAGCACATATGAGTGCCGTTTTGCATGGAGATGGATTAACGGTGTTGCAATGGCGACGATTGCGTGGGGCATACATGAGAGATCCGCAGGATGAAATATTTTCTATTAAAAAGAATGCTGAAATTATACAACTGGAGCGTATTGGTAAAATGTTCATTATGCGGACAGCTAATGCAGGTGAGCCTTTGCAGGAAGTTGGCCGAACAGATATGATTGATATGCCCGATGAAGTGCTGGGTGGCTTATTCGTTTGCAGCCATAATGCAGCGGCTCAGGAAACCGGGATAGCATGGAACGTAAGAATAGAAAAAACAGTGCCGGATACACATAATGGCTATAAGGACGGAATTTTAGGAAGCAAGCTGGAAACTATGAATGTATTTGATGGTAAACGTACCATTATTCACCGGGACTCCGGTAGGTTTGAAGCCCCCAACTGGATGGCTGATGGAAAAAAGATATTATTCAACCAGGGCGGTTCTATTTTTACCATTCCGATAGAAGGCGGCCTACCAGAAAAATTAAACACGGGTGTTGCCAACAAAAACAACAATGATCACGTAATTTCTTTCGATGGAAAATGGCTGGCTATTTCATCACATCGGGAAGGATTGCCGGGTGGTGGATCTACTATCTATTATTTGCCAATAACCGGCGGTGAACCAAAAATGGTTACTGACAGTACCCCATCGTATTTACACGGATGGCATCCAAATGGAAAAGAACTGGTTTACACAGCACAACGGTTAAGCAGCAGTACTGCCTTTAATATTTATAAAAAATCAATTACAGGCGGGCCTGAAGTTCAATTAACTTTTAATAAAAAAGGGCTGGCAGATGGACCAGAATTTTCGCCCGATGGGAAATTTATTTATTACAATTCAACCCAAACGGGTACGATGCAATTATGGCGGATGAAGCCGGATGGCAGCAGCCAGGAGCAGGTAACTTTTGATGAATACAACAATTGGTTTCCACATATTTCTCCCGATGGAAAGTGGATTGCCTTTCTTTCTTTTCAACCAACCGTGGCGCCCAACGATCATCCGTTTTATAAAAGAGTGATGCTGCGTTTAATGTCGGCAAGTGGCGGTGCGCCAAAAGTAATTGCTTATTTGTATGGAGGGCAGGGCACTATCAACACTCCTTCCTGGAGCCCGGATAGCAAACGGATTTCATTTGTTAGTAATAGTGCAGAGTAGGTTTTTCATGGATACAAGAGATGACTTTTTTGATTAAAGAAATGTACGTGAAAGTTGATGATTCAACTAAAAGGCGAAAATATATTTCTTTATCAATAGTAGTATTTGGTGAAAAATATTTTTATCTTGGAGGCACTTAAAAAAATAAAAATATGGATACTCAAAATTTACTGGGCGAAGACTTCGCTCCTGCCATCACGCCAACATCAGATGAAAAAACGTTGGCAATTTTAGCACATATCCTCACCATTGTTTCCTCTTTTATTGCACCATTAATTATTTATTTACTAAAAAAAGATGAGTCAACATTTGTATCCGACCATGCAAAAGAATCGTTGAATTTTCAAATTACCATGTGCATCTTATTCATCATTTCATTTATACTGATGCTGCTGTTAATTGGTTTTTTATTAATCTGGCTGTTATCAATTGCCAACCTGGTGCTGGTAATTATTGCAACCATCAAAGCAAATGAAAATAAAATGTACCGTTACCCAATAAATTTCAGGTTAATAAAATAGCTTGAAATTATTATAATCATTTCAGGGTGAAGTGGGCACATTTAAAACTGGCGCAGCGTATAAAAGGGTTGCCAACCTTTATAAAAGAATTTAGAACCTTAAAAAGGTTGGCAACCCTTACGACAATTATATATACACCCTTTGCAACCCGCTAACGGAAAGATAAAAGGGCTACAAATTTTTTGGGTCAAGCTACCCTCTCCTTCGGGAGTCTCCGTCCCGAAAAAATCGAGAGGTTGGGGGTTAGGTCAGTGGTTGAGCATCATAAAAAAATTCGACAACCAGGAAAAAAAATTTTTAAAGTCCGTAGATTTTCTGCTTCGGCTACATCGACGCCTTTACCCTTTACGCCTTAACGCCTACATTTGCCTATTCAACATCAGCTATGCAAATAATACCCGTAAATGATATCGCTACAGGCAAACAATTTTTGCAGGTGGCATTGGCCTTATATCAAAACGAACCCAATTGGATTCGTCCCCTCGATAAGGATATCGATGAAGTTTTTGATGCCACCAAAAATAAAACCTTTCGTTTTGGCGAAGCAGTAAGATGGATTTTAAAAGATAACAAAGGGCAACCCATCGGTCGCATTGCGGCTTTCGTTAATAAAAAATATAAAAACAAAGGTGATGACATTTCCATTGGAGGCATTGGATTTTTTGAATGCATCAATAACCAGCAGGCAGCGGATCTGTTATTCAATACCGCAAAAAGCTGGCTGCAGCAAAAAAATATGGAGGCCATGGATGGGCCAATTAATTTTGGAGAACGGGATAAATGGTGGGGACTATTAACAGATGGTTTTAGCGAA
>JANPNY010000765.1:0-2980 GCA_031427745.1 Chitinophagaceae bacterium
AATCGTTTCATCAAAATCAGTTTTCATTGTTGCATTGAATGATTTGTCTTTTGCCTTCAGGCCATGATAAGCCAACCGCAAATATTCATCTGCCAGTTTATTTATATCCGTTGGCTCTTTTGCTGCGCTGCTGCTGTTGCGGCTGTGTTGCAACATTCCTTTCACTATTGCATCGGCTCTTTTTCCATGGTGGTTAATTTTTTCTTCGTTACCGATTACATCATCAATAATTTCTTTTGCCTCATCATAATTTCCTTTTTGCATTTCATCCTTTATTTCCACAAGTAATTCTTGATTTACTTCCGAAAAATTATTCACGAAGTTTAGCGGGTTTTGTATCTCATGTGCAATGCCGGCGGTGAGTTCTCCAAGACTTGCCATTTTTTCGGATTGGATAAGCTGCGCCTGTGTATTTCTTAACTCTTCCAGCGTTTCTTCTACTTTTGCTTTTTGAGTATCAATTTCCTGCTTTTGCTTTTGAAGCAATGCGTATGCTTTTTGTTTATGCCGGTTGTTTCTTAAAAGCATTACTGCCATCAAAACCAATATTGCAAGCCCGCCTGATAAAATGTATATTTTAACTTTGTTTACATATTCTGATTGTGCGGCATCTATTTCCTGTTTTCGAAGATCCTCTGAAAATGATAGATTTTGAAACTGGGTTATTCTTTCCTTGTTGAAAATGGAGTCTTTTATAGAAACAGCTATTCCGTTATACTTAGCTGAACTATCTAACATGTTTTGTGATCTATAAATATCTGATAAAACTGAAGAGGCTTCTAAAGAGCCAAATGGATAGGCTGTTGTTCTTCCTTCTAAAAGAACTTGACTGGAATAAAAGATTGCAGAATCAACCTGGCCGCTTTTTAAAAATGTTTTTATAATTCCGTTCCAGGAATCCATCAGGTCTTTTCTTATATTAGATGAAATTGCAAGATCAATGCTCTTTCGGTAGTATTCAATCGCAAGCGGATAATTCTCTTTCTTATTATAAATATTACCCAAAGCATATTGAATGAAACCATTTGTGAGTTTGCCATTCACTACACTATCTAACTGACTGGCTTTATTTAAATAAATAAATGCAGAATCAATTTGATCAGACTTGTCATAAATTGATCCGATAATCCCAAGGGATAGAATAAACGCATTTTTATCACTTAACTTTTCAGTTATGCTTTTTCCCCTGAAAGAATAGTAAAGAGCATGCTTAAAATCACCAATATCTCTGTAAAGTGAGCCAAGACCATAAAAGCAATTAACAAAAGTAGTAGTATCATGAATTTTTTCAGCGAGTGTTAAAGCCTGGAGCGTATAATCAAGTGCCGAAGGATAATTTCCCGTAACATACAAACTACCTCCCAAATCTGATAGCGCCAAAGCTTCCCAGGTTGCTGATTTTATTTTCTTTGCGATCCGTAATTCCTGTTGTGCAAACAGGAACGCTGAATCAGGAATTGACCAAGTATAATTACTGCATAACTGACTAAGAATTATTATTTTGCTTGTGTCATTTTTCGCAGATAAAAGCTGCTGTTTCAGGCCATCTGTATAATTTGTTTGTGCAGCAATAAACCGGGGAGCACAGGAAATCAATATTAAAAAAATTATTTTTTTCATGAGTTGCATTTATTTTAGGGTCAATTCAATTATTAACTCTGCACCTTCTCCCTCCTTTGTTTCCACCTTCAACTCACCCCCATGTGCTTTTACAATATCATAACTTAAACTCAACCCTAATCCAGTGCCTTGCCCGGTTGGTTTGGTGGTGAAGAAGGGTTGGAAGATTTTATCAACTATTTTTTGTGGGATGCCGTTGCCGTTGTCTTTTACACTTATCACAACCTCGGCCCCCCCCAGCCCCCCCAAGGGGGGGTGTTGAGCGGGTTTTGAGTTACAGTTGGGTCCTATTAGTTACCACTTTGTTTTTTCTTTTCTGTTACTGCATAAAATGCATTGTTGTATAAGTTCAATAAAACTCTTCCAATATCCTGCGGAATAATATTGACATTGCCGATGGTTTCATCAAAATCTGTTTGTATGGTTGCATTGAAAGATTTGTCTTTTGCCCGAAGGCCATGATATGCCAATCGTAAATATTCGTCAGCAAGTTTGTTGAGATCAGTTGGTTCTTTTCGTCCAATGCTTGCTTGTGAATGCTGCAGCATTCCTTTTACAATAGCATCTGCTCTTTTACCATGATGATTTATTTTTTCTTCGTTCGCTTCAATGTCGTCTGCTATTGCATTTACTTCTTCAATATTTCCTTTTTTAATTTCTTCTTTTAATTCGCCAATCAATTCTTTATTAACCTCACTAAAATTATTCACGAAGTTTAATGGGTTTTGTATTTCATGGGCAATGCCTGCGGTGAGCTCTCCGAGTGAAGCCATTTTTTCTGATTGGATGAGCTGTGCCTGGGTAGATTTTAAATTTTCCAGGGATTTATTTAACTGTTCGGTTCTGTGTTTAACTTTCTTTTCGAGTATATCTTTTTCCCGTTCAATGCTGCTTTCCCGCCACTTAAAAAGGAAACGCAAGGCGCCTAAAAAAGCAAGCAGGTACAGCAAATACATCTGCCATGTTTTCCACCAGGGTGGAAGCACTTTAAAGGTGTAGGATACGGGTTGGCTCCAAACTCCCTCGGGGCTTTGGGCTTTTAGTTTGAAGGTATAAGTGCCTGAGTTAATATTGCCGAAACTGGCGGAAGATTTACTATCCGGAGGACTCCAGTCTTTATCATATCCTTCCAGCATGTATTGATATTTTACCAGGAAATTTCTTCCGGTTTCAATGGCATTGAATTCAAATCCGATATCATTGAATTGATGAGGAAGCACCAGCTTTTCGGGAACGGAATTCCAACTGCTGATGCCGTCAAATAAAATATTACTGAATTTTTTACGCATAGAGTCTCTTTCAACCTTGCTTAACGGCCTGCCGAAAGTGTTAACCTCGTCATTAATATTTGGAGCTGTAG
>JANPNY010000766.1:0-3052 GCA_031427745.1 Chitinophagaceae bacterium
TTTTAAGGCAGCTGCCACTTCCATTACGGCTGTAATTTGTGGTACACCTGTACCGGCCACAATTCGGGTGGTACAAATAGAACCCGGTCCAATGCCCACTTTCACTGCATCGGCACCGGCATCTGCCAATGCTTTGGCTCCTGCGCCAGTGCCTACATTACCTGCAATTACCTGTAACTGTTTAAAGTTTTTCTTTACTAGCTTTAAAGTGTCAATTACACCTTTGGTGTGGCCGTGGGCACTATCGAGGCAGATAGCATCAACACCTGCATGCTGCAAAGCTGCAACCCTGTCTAAGATGTCTTTTGTTATACCAACACCTGCACCTACCAGCAACCGGCCAAATGAATCTTTTACTGCATGTGGGTGACTGGTTAATTTTAAAATATCACCAAATGTAACAAGGCCAATTAATATGCCCGCCTTGTTTACAACCGGTAATTTTTCAATTTTATTTTTTTTAAAAATGAGCTCTGCTTTTTTAAGATCGGTGCCTTCCGGTGCGGTGATGAGATTATCTTTTGTCATCACCGTGCTTACTTTCTCTTTGTAATGCGTTTCAAAACGGAGATCACGGTTGGTGAGGATGCCTACCAGTTTTTTTTGTGCATCCACAATGGGAATACCACCTATTTTGTTTTCCCTCATCAGCCTAACCGCTTCGCCAATGGTTGCATCTGGACTCAGTGTGATGGGGTCTAATATCAAACCGTTTTCACTTCGCTTTACCTTGCGAACCTGGTCGGCCTGCTTTTCGATACTCATGTTTTTATGTAAAATACCCAACCCGCCTTCACGGGCCAGGGCAATGGCGAGCGATGCTTCTGTTACGGTATCCATGGCTGCACTCAGCATGGGTACATTTAGTTGAATGGTTTTGGTTAGGAATGCATGAATGTTTACATCCCTTGGTAACACTTCTGAGTATGCAGGTTGCAGTAATACATCATCAAATGTTAAACCTTCGCCGAAAAATTTGTTGGAAGAAGTAGTGTTGGAGGAGTTATTTCTTATTGCCATAGGCAAAGGTAGGGAAACCATTGTTTTAAAAAAACAGGTGGCAAAAAAAGAAAGACTTTGTCGTTTGGTAGGATTAATTATTCAATCATTAAACCTTTATTAATAATAAATATCTTATCATCGATTTTTAATAAATACTTCCTTTCAATTTTTTTTAAAATGATAAAAGCCGGTAAAGTTTTTTTTGTACTTACAATTAGTTTGCTGCTAAACCTGGTGCTTTCATCGTTTGTTAAACAGGAGGTACAGCCCGTAATTTTTAAAATGCCTTATAGGCATGCCGGACTCACAGAACGGCAGGCTGCCGCTCATTTAATAGATCGATTTACATTTGGAAACAGTCCGGGTTATTTGGATGAAGTGGTAAAATTGGGCCTGGAAAATTGGTTTTTGCAACAATTAGAAGGTAAACAAAATGATGCTGATTTAAATAAAAGGCTAAGCGGATATGATGCTTTGCAAATGAGCAATGCGCAGGTTTTGGCAACATTTCCCAGGGGTGCAACCATTATAAAAGAAGCAGTATCGGAGGGCATTATCAGCAAGGATTCATTAAAAGAAAATGGTAAAAAAGAATACCGGGAAGCTGTAAAAGCTTACATGGAGCAAAAAGGCTATCGGCCTCAACAGGAATTATTCCGGCAATTTGTTAGTCAAAAAATATTATCAGCAGCTTATAGTAATAACCAACTACACCAGGTATTAACCGAATTCTGGTTCAATCATTTCAATGTTTCAATTTCTAAAAATCAATGTGCCCCGTTTATTCCAGCTTATGAACGAGATGTAATTAGGCCAAATGTTACGGGCAAATTTGGAGACTTGCTGTTGGCAACCGCACAGTCGCCTGCTATGCTGTTTTACCTTGATAATTTAAGCAGCGCCGGGGAAAACAGCGATTTTAAACAACGCCAGGAAAAATTGCAGCACCGACTGGAAAAGAAAGCAGCACAGGCAAAAGACGAAGACCCATCTGGCAACCGGGCTAAGTTGATGGAAAAGTTAAGTACTAATAAAAAGAACCAGGGATTGAATGAAAATTATGCCCGTGAAATAATGGAACTCCATACATTGGGCGTAGATGGTGGTTACAGCCAGCAAGATGTAACGAATGCTGCAAGAGTGCTTACCGGCTGGACGGTTTATCCCATGGCGAATAGCCCTGCCATTGCAGTTAAAAAGATGATCGAAAGATTTGGAAAAGATAATTTAGCAGCAAAAGGTTTTGTACATAAAGGCGATTTTTTCTTTGCCATTAACCGGCACGATAACGGGGCTAAAACAGTTTTAGGAAAATCATTTGCAGTTGGTGGCGGTTACCAGGAAGGATTGGATTTGATAAATATACTGGCGCATGATGCCGCTACAGCAAAATTTATTTGTAAAAAACTGGCGGTTAAATTTGTGAGCGACAATCCACCGGCATCGTTGACAGATAAAATGGCTGCAACGTTTTTAGCCAACGATGGCGACATAAAGGAAGTGTTGAAAACAATGGTGGCGGCCCCCGAATTCTGGACGAAAGAAGCCATTGCACAAAAAACAAAATCGCCCTTGGAGTTGGCGATTAGCACAGTGAGGGCTTTAGATGCAACGGTTAACATGCCCTTTATGATGTATCAATGGATTAGTAAGATGGGGCAGAAAATCTATTATTACCAGGCTCCAACGGGCTTTCCAGACAAAGGACAGTATTGGATAAATACAGGTGCCCTACTAAACAGGATGAACTTTGGGCTGGCATTTGCATCGCAAAAAATACCAGGTGTTGAATTTAATCTGGCGGCCATCAATAATAATCATGAGCCCGAAAGTGCCATCGATGCATTGAAAACGTATAGTAAAATTATTTTGCCTGAGAGAGACGTTGATGCGACGATAAAGCGATTACCAGCTTTGGTAACTGATCCATCCATTCAGCAGAAAATTGACGAGGCCGCTGGTAAGACCACTGCAAATACCGATCAAAATCATTTTGTAATGGATGAAAATAAAGATGCCGATGAAATGATGATGGATCAAAAAAATGAAC
>JANPNY010000767.1:0-7761 GCA_031427745.1 Chitinophagaceae bacterium
GCATCGTCTGGTATTGTATTGTTGCCAATTGCCATTGGCGCATTTAAAAAATTCCTCGAGCCAAAATAAAACTGGTTTTTTTATCAGGTATGCTGGGAAGCCTGTTGCCTGCGTTTTTATTTTGTTTAGCAGAAAACGGTATAGATAGTTCTTTAGCTGGTATGCTAAATGCGCTTACACCCATTTTTGTAATAGTAATTGGTGCAGTTTTTTTTAAAGCCGCCACCGGAAAAAATAAAATTGTGGGTACTGCTATTGCTTTTGCTGGCAGTGTATTGCTGGTGTTAAGTAAGGGCAATATGCAGGAAAGCAACCACCTGTTGTATGTATCCTTTGTTGTAATGGCCACCATTATGTATGCCGTCAATTTGAATATGGTTACAAAATATTTAACTGATATTCCGTCTTTACAAATAACTGCTGTGGCACTTACATTAAATACAATACCTGCATTAATTATATTGATTGCAAGTGGTTTTTTTTTACTTCCGTTTCAGCAACATGAAATAATTATTGCTACAAGCGCATCTGTGGTTTTAGGAATAGGAGGCACTGCCATTGCAACTTTTTTATTTTATGCGCTGGTTAAAAGAGCAGGGGGCCTTTTTGCAAGCATGGTTACTTATGGCATACCATTTATAGCTGTAGCCTGGGGTATTTATTTTAAAGAAAAATTTGCATGGCCACAGGTGGCCTGCCTGCTGATTATATTGTGGGGCGTTTACCTTGCCAATAGAAAAGCTAGTGCATAACCTTATAATAATTTTTGTTTGAATATTATTTTAACAAAAATCTACTTTCATTTACCGCAAACAAAAATAAGTGCAGGAAACCAACGCTGTTTATTAACTATGGTGCAACTTTTGCTACCGCCGACATTGTAAAAAATACTTTTGGTGCATATCAATTAAACCAAACCTCCTCTTGGTTCCTTACCATAAAAAGCCCGTCTTTTCACGAACGGGCTATTATACAAACAATTTAAATTATAATGTGTCGATTGCCGGTGTTGCATTACCCGTAATTGTCTTGTGCTTTTTAGGAGCCTTAGGTGGTGGTGGCAGAAGTGGCGGTGCCGGCGGCGGCGGGGGCGGAGGAGCGTCCAGCACAATTACCGGCGCTGTAAATTCCGCATCCTCTGTTGATAGTGGCGGTGGTGGTGGTGGTGGCGGAAGCGGCGCATTCTCTGCTTTATTAGGCAGGGGCGGTAGTGGTGGCGCCACTTTTTTAGTAGTTTGTGCCATCAACTGGGTGGCCAACACTACGGCGGTAGTAAATAAAATTATTTTTTTCATATAAAAGTTTTCAAAAAGACGCAACATCAATAATATTCCATAAAAAATCCCCCGGATCGGGGGATTCAACAGTTGGTTTTGGTAAACAGCATCGAAATTTAGCCTTGGTTTGATTGTGGCAAGTATAAATAAATTTTATACCAACACTTTATATTGTTATAGGAGGGTATGATAGCAATATACTTACCATACCTATGACAAGCACCTTTTTAAATATGCTGCATTGGATAAAATTATTTTTAACAAACCATATTTATAAGTAAATACTGCTACCCAGCATTGCGAAAAACTAAAAAATTTCGTTGACAGATTAATAACGGTCTTTACAAATCTAATTAGATAAGTTAGCATGGCGGTTACTGGTTTTAGTGAATGAGCATTCGGTTTATCATTAACTATTAAATGATTTGCATCAGCACCATTTAAACATGAAAACTGTAAACCAATTTTTTATAATCACCTAAATAGTAAATTGCAGCAATTTTTATTTCATGTGGAGTATTTGTAAAAAAGAATTTAACCAGTTTTTTAGCAGCCTTACCGGTTACATTACCATTATACTGTTTTTATTTGTTAACGGACTGTTTCTGTTTGTTTTAAAAGACAGTAACCTGTTTGATTTTGGATATGCTACGCTTGAACGTTTTTTTGAGCTATCTCCCTGGGTTCTTATTTTCCTGGTACCCGCTATTACTATGCGTTCGCTGGCAGACGAATTTAAGAGCGGCACTTTCGAACTATTACAAACCCTGCCTGTTAGCCGCTGGCAAATAGTGTGGGGCAAATATGTATCCATTTTGCTGGTATTGGCTTTTGTAATTGTACCCACCGGTGTGTATATCATCACCATAAAAAGCCTTAGTTCCGGAGGCGGTATCGATAGCGGCGGCATTGCCGGAAGTTATATTGGACTGTTTTTACTGGCTGCGGTATTTGCTGCCATTGGCCTTTGCAGCAGCAGTTTTACTTCCAATGCAGTGGTGGCATTTTTAATGAGTGCTTTTATTTGCCTGGTTTTATATTTTGGATTTAATGCCATCAGTAAGTTGCCTGCTTTTGTGGGAAAGGCAGATTACTTTATAGAAATGCTGGGCATCGATTTTCATTACCGCAGCACCAGCAGGGGTCTGTTGGATACAAGGGATGTTGTATATTTTGTAAGCCTCATCCTATTGTTTCTTCTCATCACAATCAAAAATCTTCAAAAGCGTTAAGCAACTTTTTCATGAAATTATTTTTCGCTAAAATATTTAATAGTAAGGCAGGGCTGCCATTGGTATTGATATTGCTTTTAGCAATCAACTGGCTCGCTGCAAGCGTTCATACCCGAATAGATTTTACCAACGAAAAAAGATTTACCCTCTCCTCCTCTACCAAAAATATTTTAAAAAAACTGGATGCACCGGTAGAGATAACAGTGTTATTGACAGGAGATATCAAATCAGAATTTAAAAAGCTATCCAACAGCACCAAAGAATTACTGGAAAATTTTAAAAACTACGGTGGTAACAATATTCAATACAAATTTGAATTACCCGGCGAAGACCTGAATGATTCATTAAAGGCCAACGTTTTTGATTCGCTGGTGAGCCTGGGTTTGCGGCCTACCAACCAACAGGTGCAGGTAAAGGAAGGAGAAGGCAAAAATCAACGCCAGATTTTTCCGGGTGCAGTGCTGCAATATGAAGGCAAAACCATTGCCATCGATTTATTGCAGGGGCAGGTGCAAAAAAACATCTTCAACTCCGATGACCTGTTAGATAAACAGGCATTGAACAGTGCCGAAGCATTATTAGAATATAAATTTGCCAATGCCATACAAAAACTTACTCAAAAAGAAGTACCGGTGGTTGCCTATGCCTATGGTAATGGTGAGCCACAATTTGGATTTGCCCCTGTAAACAATGTATTTGAAACGCTGGGTAAAAACTTTATAGTTGACACAGTTAATGTAAGATCTCAGCCATTTATTTCACCGGAATATGCAGCGGTGGTAATTGTAAAACCTACAGAAAAATTTACAGATGACGATAAGTTTAAACTGGATCAGTATGTAATGAATGGCGGCAGGTTACTTTTTTTTATTGATGTACTTTATGCGGAAAGGGATAGCCTGCAACAAGGCGATTTAATAGCTTATTCAAGAGACCTTAATTTAAACGATTTATTGTTCAGGTATGGAGTAAGGATAAACCCGGATTTGATTGCTGACAAACATAGCGATAAAATTGCAGTAGAGGTAGGCAGCATGGGTGGCCAAAGCCAAAAACAATTATTGCCCTGGCCTTATGCACCGTTGCTGCAACCCGGCAGTGACAATGCTATTGTAAAAAACCAGGCTGATGTGATGGGACAATTCGCTAACTCGATAGATACCGTACAAACAGAAGGAATTACAAAAACCATTCTTTTATCTTCATCGGACCATGCCTATACCTTGCCTACTCCGGCAAGGGTGCAACTTAACAGTCTGCAAACAGAGGAGAACATAAACAGGTTTAATAAAAAAAACATACCTGTTGCAGTTTTGCTGGAAGGGAATTTTACCTCCCTTTATGCCAACAGAATAAGCCAGGCGCAGGCAGACACATTAAAAGCTTACAACCAGCCTTTTTTAAAAACCAGTAATGTTCCAGGCAAAATAATTGTTGTGAGTGATGCCGACATTGTAATTAACCAGGTATCTGAAATCATTGGCCCTTTGTCCATGGGAGTAAACAAGTACACCAAAATACAGTATGCCAACAAAGATTTCTTTTTGAACTGTACAGAATATTTAGCCAATCCAAAAAACATATTGGATGCAAAGGCCAAGGATTATACTTTGCGCCTGCTAGATGCAAAAAAAATTACTGATCAACGAACTTTGTGGCAGCTAATAAATATTGTAGTTCCTGTAATACTGGTTTGCCTCTTTGGATTTATTTATCAATGGTGGCGAAAAAGAAAATATACCAAAATAGTGACCGGGAAATAACAGACATATAAATTAAAGGCGAGGAACTGGTTAGGTTATTGTATCATTTTAAGTCAACCAGGTAAATCTATAGAAGCAAATTTCAAATAGTTGCATTCCCCCATTTTCAAAATTAAATAATGGATACTAATCAAATAACCTATCTCGTTTTTGGCATTTTAATTACGTTTGCGCTCATATTTGATCTAGGCTTGCTTAGCAAAAAAAATAAAGTTGTCAGTATTAAGGCGGCACTGATACAAACCTTTTTTTGGGTATTGCTTGCTATCGGCTTTTTCATTTTTGTATGGTTTCAAAAAGGCCAGGTGCTGGCTTTGCAATACCTGAGTGCCTACCTGATGGAATGGAGTTTAAGTATTGATAATATTTTTGTATTTATTATAATTTTTTCCGCCTTTGGCGTAAAAGAAAAATATTATGGCCGGGTATTGCTCATTGGCATATTAATGGCAATCGTTTTCCGGGTAATATTTATTACAGTGGGGGTTGCATTGGTTGATCGGTTTAGCTGGATATTGTATTTATTTGCCGTATTTCTTTTGTACACAGGATACAAAATGTTTGTATCTACCGAAGAGGAAGAGTTTAAACCACAGGAATCAAAAATATACCTGTTCTTAAAAAAGTTCTTACCCCTGGTTCCGCATGATGGTGCCGGTAAATACATTATCAGAGAAAATGGCAGACCTGTTTATACCAGCCTGTTTGTTGTAGTGGTATTACTGGCTGCAATCGACCTGGTATTTGCACTCGACTCCATCCCGGCAGTGATGGGTATTTCAAGAGATAAGCTAGTAATTTTCACCTCTAATATATTTGCTGTGCTTGGGTTAAGAAGCTTATTCTTTTTACTAAGAGGAGCCGTTTCTAAATTTGATTACCTGCAGCAGGGCATCGCTATTGTATTGATTTTTATCGGCATTAAAATGCTTGCAGAACATTGGGTCAATTTATGGGTAGATAAAAATATACAGGTATTTATTTCATTGGGCGTGATATTATCCTGCATCAGTGGTTCTATTTTTTACTCCATTTTTATAAAAAAGAAAGGAGTGCCGGAAGATGTATCGGAGTAAATTTGACAGACAGTAAAAATAATGAACCAATAAATGCATTCCATTTTCGAAATAGCAAACCACATTAAAGCCACCTGGGCTCAACAGCTGGATGATGCAAACATTGAGCATATTTTAATAGATAGCCGCAAATTAATTTTCCCTGCCACTTCTTTATTTTTTGCATTAAGCAGTTCCAGAAGAAATGGTATGCTGTTTATTGAGGAACTATATGCAAAAGGCGTAACAAACTTTGTTGTACAGCAAATACCTGAGGCCGCCGAAATAAAATATCCGGCTGCAAATATTTTGTTGGTAAAAGATGTACTGCAATCACTGCATTTACTATCGGCCTGGCATCGAAACCAGTTTTCGCTACCCGTAATCGGCATCACCGGTAGCAATGGAAAAACAATTGTAAAAGAATGGCTGTACCAGTTGCTGCAAAGCGATTATAACATTGTTCGCAGTCCTAAAAGTTACAATTCGCAAATTGGGGTTCCATTGAGTGTTTGGCAAATAAACCAGCAACATATGCTGGGTATTTTTGAAGCCGGTATTTCGCAACCTGATGAAATGCAAAAACTGGAAAAGATGATTGCTCCGTCTATTGGTATTTTTACCAACATTGGGGATGCACACAGCGAAGGTTTTTTAAATATCCGGCAAAAAATAAATGAAAAGCTACAGCTTTTTGTACGCAGCAACGTATTGATTTATGGAGCCGATAACCTGGAGTTGAATGAAACGATTATCAATTTTGCGTTTAAAATAAAAGACAAAACTCCCCTGGAATTATTTACCTGGGGTACCAAAGAAACGACTAACCTGCAAATTATTTCTATAGAAAAAAAAGCAGGCAACACCATTATTACTGCCAACTATAATGATAAAACTACTGAAGGCCAACCATCAACCACTCATCACCAACTACAAGCCATCAACATTCCTTTTACCGACGATGCATCTATAGAGAATGCCATCAATTGCTGGTGTGTGCTTTTGTATTTAAAAGTAAATGAAGACAGTATTTCGGCAAGAATGAAACAACTGCGTACGGTAGAAATGCGGCTTGAATTAAAAAAAGGCATTAACAATTGCTCGGTAATTAATGATAGTTACAGTGCTGATATTAACTCTCTCAATATTGCATTGGACTTTTTAGCACAGCAACAACAGCACCCAAACCGAACATTGGTACTGAGTGATATTTTACAATCGGGCAAAAACAGTCACGAACTTTATACCAGCATTGCTGCCTTGTTGCAGCAAAAAAAAGTTAACCGCCTTATCGGTATCGGTCCCGAAATTTCAAAACAACAAGCCGTTTTTAAAGATATAAAGCAAACGGTATTTTTTAATTCCGTTGCAGATTTAAAACAACAGTTTCACACCCTCCATTTTTTTAATGAAAGTATTTTATTGAAAGGTGCAAGGGTTTTTGAGTTTGAACAAATAAGTCATTTGCTGGAAGAAAAAGCTCACCAGACAGTGCTGGAAATTAACCTGTCGGCTATTACGCACAACCTTAAACAATACCAGCAATTACTAAATCCATCTGTAAAACTGATGGCCATGGTAAAGGCTTTCAGCTATGGCAGCGGCAGTTTTGAAATTGCTAACCTGCTGCAGTTTCATAAGGTAGATTACCTGGCTGTTGCTTTTGCAGATGAAGGGGTGGAATTAAGAAAAGCAGGCATCTCATTACCCATCATGGTAATGAGCCCGGAGGAGGCTACTTTTGATGTAATAGTACAATATAACCTGGAACCGGAGTTGTATTCTTTTACTATCCTTCAATCATTTAATCAATACCTTACCACTGCCGCCATTGAATTTTATCCTGTACACATAAAGCTGGATACCGGTATGCACCGCCTTGGTTTTGAGCAAAGCGATATGGATCAGTTAAAAAAATATCTTACCCAATTTAACCGGTTAAAAATACAGACGGTTTTCTCTCATTTGGTGGCAAGTGATAATTCCTTACTCGACGATTTTACAATAAAACAGGCTTCCATTTTTAATGATTGTTGCCAGCAATTGCAACAGGTAATCAGGTATCCGTTTATCAGGCATCTTTCCAACACCTCGGCTATTATGCGCCATGGTAATTTGCAATACGATATGGTAAGACTTGGCATTGGTTTGTATGGCGTAGATAGTAACAGTAAAATGCAGTTGCAGTTGCAAAACGTTACCACACTTAAAACAAGTGTAGCCCAAATAAGGATGGTAAAAAGCGGGCGAATCTGTTGGCTATAACAGAAGCGGTATGGTTACCAAAGACACAAAAGTAGCCACGGTACGTATTGGTTACGCAGATGGCTACCCAAGAGTATTGGGCAATGGAAATTGTAAAATGCTGGTAAAAGGAAAACTTGCGCCCATTATCGGTAATGTATGTATGGATATGACGATGCTCGACGTTACC
>JANPNY010000768.1:0-2826 GCA_031427745.1 Chitinophagaceae bacterium
AACGGCTTGCAAATAGAAGGAGCGGTACTGGAAGCTATCGGTATTTTTAAATCGGAAAATAAAGAATCTTATTTAACAGTATCCCAGGAAGAAAAAGTATTTGAAATCAGGTACGAACAGGAGGCCATCAATATAAAAAAATTAGATAAAGGCTGTATCGTTTTTAATACAGAAAAGTCGGAGGGATACCGGGTAGCGGTTGTTGATCAAACAAACCGTTCTGAGGCGGTTTACTGGATGGATGAATTTCTTAAGCTAAAAGTGAGAAATGACGATTATAACCAAACATACAATGTAATGAGTGTGTACAAGAATTTTGTTAGCAATAAAATAGAGGAGGGGTTTGATATTTCAAAAGCGGATAAAATTGATTTATTAAATCGTTCCTTAAAATATTTTAAGGAAAAAGATCATTTTGATATGGATGAATTTTCAACAGAAGTAATTGCACACCCGGAAGGCATTGAAGCTTTTAAAAACTTCAAAAAAAATTATGAGGATGAATTTGATGAACCCATCAATAATTCATTTTCTATTTCGGACGTGGCAGTAAAAAAGCAGGCAAGAATATTTAAAAGTGTTATAAAACTGGATAGGAATTTTCATATTTACGTACATGGTAATAAGGATTTTATTGAGAAAGGTTTTGACGAAGAAAGGAACCTGAACTATTACAAAGTGTATTTTAAAGATGAACAATAGCCGTTTATTTACAGCTTTTACTGTTTTAAATCCACAGATACTTTCTTTGGTTGTTTTAGCAAAAAATGACTGTTGAGATAGTATATATTTTCAGTAACTTACTACATGTTATAGCATACATAAACAATGCTTCATTTTATTAAAAAAGCAATAAAAAACCGGACAGATGGATTTTGTAGATTATTATAAAATATTAGGGGTAAATAAGCAGGCATCTGTAGAAGATATAAAAAAAGCTTACCGAAAACTGGCACGAAAATTACATCCAGACCTTAACCCCAATGACAAAGAGGCGCATAAAAAATTTCAAGAAGTAAACGAAGCAAACGAAGTGTTGAGCGACCCGGAAAAACGTAAGAAGTACGACCAGTATGGAAAAGATTGGCAACATGCAGATCAGTTTGAGCAGGCAAAGCAGTCCCGGCAGCAACAGCCGTTTTCAGGATCCGGGTCGTTTGGTGGCAACTACGGTGAAGAGGATTTTTCAGATTTTTTTTCATCCATGTTTGGCGGATCGGGTAACAGGAGCCAGGCTAAATTTAAAGGACAGGATTACAATGCAGAATTACAACTTAGCCTGAAAGAGGCTTATACCACACATCCCAAAACGCTAACGGTAAATGGTAAAAATGTTCGTATCACCATCCCTGCAGGCGTAGAAAACGGGCAGGTGATTAAATTAAAAGGATATGGTGCTCCCGGCAAAAACGGCGGCCCTGCAGGCGATTTGTTTATCACCTTTGTAATAGCCAACGATGTAAAATTTAAGCGGATGGGTAATGATCTCTATAGTACCGAAGAAATCGATCTCTACACAGCTTTATTGGGAGGAGAGAAAATTATTGAGACACTGAGTGGTAAAATAAAAATGGAAGTAAAGCCCGAAGTTCAGAACGGCACTAAGATAAGATTGAAAGGGAAGGGTTATCCTGTATATAAAAAAGAAGGTGAACACGGTGACCTGTATGTTACCTGGCAGGTGCAATTGCCCACTAATTTAACAGAAAAACAAAAGGAGATTTTCAGGGAGTTGTCCGCATCTTAATTTAAAAACAACTTTATGCATCCAGACTTAATACCAGCCAAAGCGTTTTGTGCAAGTCATGCCATAGAACAATCCTTTATCCAGACTTTGTATGAGTCGGGATTGATAGAAATTACTTTCATTGAAGAAGACCCGTTTGTACCGGCTGCACAACTGGAACAATTAGAACGTATTGTTCGAATGTATTTTGAAATGGATATTAATGTGGAAGGCATTGAAACTATCGTACATCTGTTGCATCGCTTACAGTCAATGCAACAGGAAATGAATGTTTTAAAAAACAGGCTGCGTTTATATGAATCAGGTTTTTAATTTTTTAAAGTATAGTCCTCCGGCATTATTATCTTGGTCACTCTATAATTATAGAACTGCTTTACCTGTTACTAATTACTCCATCTTGCTTTTAATCGTTACAAATTCATTTTAATATTGGTGGCGCATGTGTCATTTTTGCAAATGAGTTTAACCAGGTGCTAAACAGTTAATGGTTTTATAGGTTCGTATAAAAGTACGAATTGGTTTGTAGTTCGTGCATTTATACGAATTTTTTATAAGTTCGTATAAACGTACGAACTTGGTAAATAGCTTTATATTAATTTGTATTTAAATAATATTCGTACTTTTAAAAAAAACATCCAATTATTTGTTATGGCAATCAGGGCAGTACTTACGGGAGATATTGTTAACTCTACAAGGATAGGTAAGGCCAATGAACGGAAGTTACTTAAAAGCCTTCAGCAGGTATTGGCGGCTCATTTATTTGAATTTTACAGGGGTGATAGTTTACAGGTATACATAAAGGAACCAAGACAAGCACTGCAAATGGCATTGCTTTGCCGTACGGCCGGTATGAGCATTACACAAGATAAAATAGTCGCTCCGTCCGATGTACGGGTAAGTATTGGTATAGGCCAGGTAAACACTTCCGTAAAATCTTTAGGCAACGCTAAGGGTGAAGCATTTGTTTTATCAGGCCGTGCATTTGATGAGGAATTGAATACAGATACAAGGCTTGTAATCTCCACTGCTAATCCAATGGCAAATGCAGGCTTACAAGTAATAGCAGATTATATCAATGC
>JANPNY010000769.1:0-8524 GCA_031427745.1 Chitinophagaceae bacterium
GGCTTAACCGTTGCATTTATGTATGACAAACATCACGGTTTAATGTGATTCAGGAACAAGGTTTTCGCATTACATAACATTAACAGCGAGGAACATAAATTTGCTTCTACAGAAATAACCGTCAGGAAAACCTGGTTCTAAAGTAACAACAATAATCTTCTTTCCTTCTCGCCGATTAATAGAGTCGTTAATCAATTGTTATCTTAAAATTACTTAACCAATCATTAAGATGTTGTTGTTTAAGGACGATTAATTTCGTACGATGAAATATATAATCTTTTTACTTACCGTCGCAATTTTATTTGGCTGCAAAAAAAGCGATGTACAAAACCCAACAACCTGCGACCCTCAAATAAGTTATTCGAGTAAAGTAAAATCAATCTTTGTGAACAATTGCACCGCATCAGGATGTCATGACGGAGTTGATTTATCGTCCCTGTCTGATTATTTAGTTGCAAGAGATGCGTCTCAACAAATACGAACGGCTGTTAAAAATGGAGTGATGCCACGAAATAGTTCATTATCCGCATCAGACAAAGACGCTATTATTTGTTGGATTGACAATGGCTCTAAAAACAATTAAGAAAGCCTGATAAAACGCATATGCCTGCAACAGATGTGCAGGTTAATGCCGGGGCGTAGTTGCCCCTATTGCTGAATTTTTTATTATTAATGATCTGCCAAACCATCCTGCAGCAAGCAATTCTTTTACCATCTGTAGGTAAAATTATACTGTTGTTGCAACAACATAAACAGTAAAAGGATACTATTTGAATGTTTCTTTTTTAAAATGTAGCTAAAATCTTACCAATACCAAACCATGAAAAAAACCTATCAACCTAAACGACATTTTTTATTAGTTTTATTTATAACTATTGGTCAATTAAATGCTCAACCCATCCCACTCTCTAATGCATATGCCCATAATGACTATTGGCACAAACGTCCGTTATTTGATGCTTTAGAAAATGGTTTTACTTATTTGGAAGCTGATATCTATTTAAAAAAAGGCAATTTAATTGTAGCCCATCTTTTACCAAATAAAAAATCGAAGCGGACATTTGAAGCTCTTTATTTAAAGCCCTTACTAAGACGCATAAATGCGAATCCCGAAGTTAATACCAGGCTATTCAACGTCACCTTAATGATAGATATAAAATCGGGAGCTGATAAAACCTACGCAACATTGTTGCCACTGCTGGAAAAATATAAATCCATTCTTTCAACTTTTGAAAATGATGTATTTACAAAACGTAATGTTACCATAATAATTACCGGTCATAAACCTACTGATTGTATAAAACTTAATAAATATAAGATAGCATTTATTGACGAAGATCTCATGCAAACGGGGAGTGATTCATCATTAAATACATATATCACAGCAAGCTGTAAATACTCTAATTTATTGAGTTGGAAAGGCGAAGGACCCATACCAGAAAAAGAGCGACAACGTTTACTATTGTATGTTTTGCATGCGCATGCATTTGGTAGAAAAGTAAGGCTTTGGGCTTCACCGGAAAACAGTATAGTATGGCAAGAACTACTTGACTGCAATGTTGATTTAATTAATACTGACAGGTTAAAAGAACTTCGTGCATTTTTAATATCATCAATGGCTACAATAGTGCCAGGTAAAATAATTACGGAAAAAGCTGAACCTGGAATATCAGATAAAACCTCTCCTCTGCATAACCCATCAGAAAAGTAAAATAAAATCCCTACTTGTCTTTTGTATCCATTTGTAAAATACTTTGGAGACCATTTAAATAAACTTTATCTACCCCAAAGGTGTTTAGGTCTAAGACATCTTTTAACCAAATCGACATATTATGAAATCAATATTTACGGTTCTTTTTGTTTGCCTGGCTGCATTTTCATTTGCTCAAGCCCCGGCATTTGCTAAACTTTTAAATTACTATAATGCAGTAAAAAATTTCAACGGCGTTATTCTGGTTGCCACAAACGGACAAATAGATTACTTAAATGGAAAAGGTATTTCCAGCAGGCAATCGGGTACTACCATTAATTCAAAATCTAAATTTAAAATTGCTTCTATCACAAAAACGTTTACTGCGGTTTTAGCTCTTTAATTAATGGAACTGGGTAAATTGAATTTTTCGCTCTTGTTGGTAAGCCTTTAAAATAAGCAACCTACTCAGCAAACGCCGATGTTGGTCTTTTGACCAACATCCAAAGCCACGGAGCAAAACGGTTTTAGCAAGGGCAAGCATGTTAAAATTAGCCCAATGGCAGACAGGTTTGGAAAAATCACCACGTTATTAATTTATCAATTATAACAAAACAATTACAGCATTAGATTACAATGCTTCGCCGGTTGGTCGAAAAAGACACAACCGGGGCGTTTGGTTTAGCAAATAGTTATTATATCCACAACAGCAACAAAGGCAGAAAGAAGCCTAGGTTCAAAAAGTGGCTTATATTTGATCAAGCATTTTTCAATGACAACGAGAGAAAACATATTAGCCATTTTAAAGGATCACAAACCCCGGTTGTCTAAATTGGGAGTTTCAACTATTGGACTTTTTGGCTCTTACCTTCGTAATGAACAATCTGCCAAAAGTGATATTGACTTACTGGTTGACTTCGAGCCGGAAAAGGAAAATTTTGATAACTATATGGCTGTGTATGATATTTTTGAAAGCCTCTTCCAAAATGAAAAAATCGAAGTTGTGACAAAAAATGGCTTGAGTAAATACATAGGCCCCAAAATCTTAAATGAAGTAATGTATATCTAAAGAACCAATTGAATTCTTGAAACATATAGCCGATGAAAGTACCTATTTACTTTCCATTAGTAATGGTTTAACCAAGGACAGCTTTTTGAATGATGAAACTCTAAAAAGAGCTGTCGTAAGAAGTCTGGAAATTATTGGAGAAGCAACGAAGAAGATTCCCGCAGATTTTAAAGTCAGATGGAGTTCTATCCAGTGGAAAAATATGGCAGGAATGAGAGACAGGCTAATCCACGATTACATAGGCGTAAACTATTCTATTGTGTGGGACGTACTTGTAAATAAAATTCCAGCCTTAAATTCTCAAATTCAGCAAGTGCTCAACGCTGACTAAAACAATTTCGCCTTTGTTGGTAAGTCTTTAAATTAAGCAACCAACTCTGCAAACGCCGATGTTGGTCTTTTGACCAACATCCGAAGGCACGGAGCAAAACGGTTTTCAACAGTGAGTAAGCATGTTGAAAACATCCACAGTATTGGTAAACAAGTTTAGTAAAAGCAGCCACTATAATTTATCAATTATAACAAAACAATTACAGCATTAGATTACAACGCTTCGCCGGTTGGTCGAAAAGACAGAAACGGGGCATTTGGTTTAGCAAATAGTTATGATATCAACAACAGCAACAAAGGCAGAAAATACCGGTACCCTGATAAATTTTTAAGATAGGCATAATCGATTTTTCTTTTGTTGAGGGATGTGCGGAAAGCGTTTTTTTATGTAGCGTGCATGATTCTGCGTAGATTGGTTCGAGGACGTGAACCCTATCAGTGGCAAATAATAGTGGATTTTGTTCAATTATACAGGTAACATTGATCACTCAATCTATAAAAGCCCATTTTCATAAGCATATTTTATAAGGCTTGCTGTGTTCTTTACATCAAGCTTTGTCATGATACTTTTCCTGTGTCCATCAACTGTCCATGGGCTTACAAATAATTTTTCAGCTATCTTTGGTGTGGTCATACCTTCTGCTAACAATCCAAGAATTTCCTTTTCCCTACGGGTTAAATAGGGTACACCTACTCTTTGCTGCAATGCATTTTTTATCAGCAGGCTTGCTTCGTCACTTAAATAAGTATCGCCTGCAAACACCAGTTTTATGGCATCCATCAGTTCTTCCTTGCCGGCATTTTTTAAAACATATCCGCTGCTGCCATTGTTCATCATCTTATTGATAAATGAGGGTTGATTAAGTGTACTCAAAGCCAGCACCTTCATAGCGGGGAATATAGTTTTAACTTCTTTGCAAAGGTCTACCCCGCTTTTATCAGGCAGATTAATGTCCATCAGGATTACATCTGCCTGGAGTGATTTCAATTGTTCAAGGCATTCCCCTGCACTCAGGGCATGGCCCAGCCAAAAAATGTCTTCTTCACCCGATAGCAGGGACCGGATTCCTTCCACCACAACCGGGTGGTCATCTACAATGAAAACCCGTATCATGATTTTTTAGTTTTTAGTTCTATGCTAACTGTGGTTCCTGCCCCTGGCTCCGATTTGATATCTATATTTCCCTGCAGGTAATCCACCCGGTTTTGAATACTGCTCCATCCCACACTTTTTGAAGTTTCCAGGATAGTGGTATCAAACCCTTTTCCATCATCCTCCACGTTAATCCTTACCCAATCGGGCCCTTTGATTAACTGCGTGATAATTTCAGTGGCACCAGCATGCTTACAGGCATTGTTTACCAGTTCCTGGATGATGCGGTAAATCATTATTTCAGCAGTACTTTCCAGTGTGCTGGTTTCGCCAAAGGTTTCAAAGTGCACCCTTGTTAATCTGCTGCTAACACTGGCACAATAGTCCTTTAAGGCTTCTTCAAGCCCAAATTTTGCAAGGGCCTCAGGCATCATGTTCTGTGCAATCCGCCTTAGTTCCTGCATAGACAGGTCAATCATGGCAAGCGACTTTTCAAAGCCGGCAACATGATCAGTTGTTAGAATAAATCTTTCTTTCATATTGACAATGGAGTGTTTTACACCCGTTAATAATCCTCCGAGCCCATCGTGTAAATCTTTAGCCAGCCTCGATCGTTCATCCTCCTGCCCCTGCATGATGGAATGAGATACCAATAATTGTTTTTCATTTTCAAGCTCCCTGATCTGCTGTTCCTTCAGCCTTGTATTTTGTTCAGCTACCTGGTTTTTCTTCTCCAGCAGTTTAACCCTGTTGTACCAAATAGCAGCAAGGGAAGCTGTTAGCAGCAGCAGCAGGGCGGCAATTATAAACCGGTTTTTTTGGGCAGTGGTTCTTTTTTCACTGGTGTTCAATTGCTGCTCAAAAGCAATTTTATCTTCCAGACTTTTTTGTTTGTATTCATACGAAACTGAAAGCTTTTCATTTTGAATGTTTGTTCTTTCTACAAACAAAGAGTCATCTATGGTATTTAAGATCTTGAGGTATTTATACGCACCGGAAATATCTCCTGCCTTATCGTGATACTGGTACATCAGGTTATAGTACTCATGTAAAAATTCCTTGTCTGTTATTTGGGGAACATACCCGGAAACCATTTGTGCATAATAGCGGCATTTGGCCAGGTCATTTTTTTGCAGGTAACTCACCGCAAGATTGTTTACAATGGCAGCATTGTTTTCAACGTTACTCAACTGTTTAGACAATTCGAAAGCTTTGTTCAGGTAAGCAATCGAAGAGTCGGGCATTTTCTTTTCCCGGTAACAATTGCCAATAGCACCCAGTGCATTGGATATTCCAGCCTTATTATCTAAGGAAGTATTAATTGCAAGGGATACCCGTTGATAATAAATGCAGCTGTCGATCTTTCCGAGGTTAAAGAAAACATTGCCAACATTACCGTAGCTATTCGCAATACCCAGGGAGTCCTTCATCTGAAGTTTTATCAGCAAAGATTTTCTTCCATATTGCATGGCGTTTGTCCAATCGCCGATGCTTTCATATACCAGGCCGATGTTATTCAACACCCTTGCTGAATTGTTGCGGTCCACAAGTTTTTCAAAGATGCGGAGCGATTCAAAATAGGTTACAAGCGCATTGTAATATTCGGAATTATACATCTGTGCTGTTCCCTTTCTGTTAAGCGCCATGGCATAATTGGGTGCATTTGAATTTCTCCATAAGGCAGATGCACTGTCAAATGTAAGCACCGCTTTTTTGTAGTCTCCTGCGTAGTAATTGCAGTAGCCTTCCTCGATAAATACTTTTGCTGTAAAAGAATCAACATGAATTTTTAGTGCCAGCGCTTTGAGCGATGGGAGCAGTTTTATGGCTTCCTGAACACTTGTATCCCTGGCTTTGCTTACCTGTTTTAAAAGTGCGCTTAACCTGGCTGTATCATCTGTAAGGTGTGCCTGGCCAATACATTGAACAGGGCTACTCAATTGAATGATTAAAGTAAAAATTAACATGCCTAAACTCCAATTAAGTATCCGGCTTTTAAAGTTTCTATCTATTGGTGTATAATGTAAAATCATTACCTGAAGGTTCGAATTTTTTACGAGTCAACCTAACATTTTCAAAAAACACCTATTTCCGGGGGTTGTTGTGATTTCGAATGCCAGTTACTTTTGGATATTCAAATAGTTTACCGGCAAAAAAAAATCACCAACAATAAGCGGCTATCTTAACATGCCTATTCCTAAACTGGCAGACGGGCAAAATGGATAAAGTAGTAAACCAGCATTTATTCAATGGCATAGTTGAATGCATCTTGATAAAGTGTTTTTTAATTATTGCATTTGTCCGTATACTTTTTTTAGAAAAGCAACTTGTTTAAATGATGCATTCTGTATTCCATTTATTTTTTTCAATTCAATAAAAAACAAATTATCATGCGTACGTCCATTTCAGTAATACTCATACTTTTTGTTCTTGTGGTTTCATGCAAAAAGAACCCGGCTACACCTGCGCCAGTTACACCTGCCTCCATTACCATTACCAGCATTTCACCAGCCATTCCTTATGCCGATGATGAAATTACCATTACCGGCACCGGGTTTAATACTGATAAAACAAAAGATACAGTTGACTTTGGAACAGGCGACCCCGTGGCGGGAACTTTTGGTCCTTATGCACAGGGACTAACCACAGCAAGCAAAGCAATAGTGATAAGTGCCAGCGCTACACAATTGGTTATAAAAGCAGTTAATTCCGATTCAACGTTAATATCGGGGTTAGATTATCAACTTTTTCACCGATATAATATTAATCAGGGATTTAATGCATTCAACCGGATCAGGGTTAGATCAGGTGGTTTAAAAGCAATCTCTAATCTCACTCCCTTTAAACAATTGCCTTATGCAGAAATAGATGGAACTGCAATCAGTGGAAACTGGCAGTATAATAATTTTTTTATGTCACCCAATGACAGTGTTAGTGTAGTTCTATCTGGAGTAAACAGCAATAATGCATGCGAAATAAAAATTTCGTTAAGCTGTAGCAAATTATTGTGTTCTTTTGTTGACAATTATCTCACACCCGGTACAACCAGCCCCCAATGTGACTGCAATGATTTTGGTACAATTGTATATGGTTGCGGGGGAACTGTTTTTCAAGGAAAATTGATAAGTTACAATCCACAACTTCATTCAGCTAATATTCATTTTCTCGTTCCTTCCAACTTTTTTGGTACGTCCGTTAATACTGCTTTCAATTCCCTTATTTTAATAAAAATGCAGGTTACAAATGCAGATGGTAAATCTAGAAGTAAGCCGGTTATTTGCTGGGCTTATCCCCGTCATTAATGGTTGTTTACTGAATACAATTCCGTAATTACAATAGCAGTTTAAACAGCAATTATATTTAAAAAACTTCTGGGGCTTTTAAATGCTTCGGAAGTTTTTCTTTGAAAATAAAACATTGTATTAGTCAAAAAAGAGTACTGCCATTTTCAGTTATCACATCATCATGTGATAGTACCGCTTTGTTTTGTTTACAATCTTTACACTACACATATAATAAACTGATTTATGAAAAAAATAATACTGCTCTCCATTGTAACCCTCAGCCTGTTAAAAGGCTTTGCACAAAAACATGTAGGCATTGGCACCACCAACCCACTGGCAGCGCTGCATGTGGCAGACAGCAGTGTATTGTTTACCGGCCCGGCAACATTACCGGTTACTGCAACCCCGCCACCGGTAAGTGGAGCCGGCAACCGTATGTTTTGGTATGCAGATAACGCCGCTTTCAGGGCAGGTGGCGTGGGCAGTACCGAGTGGGATAAAATTAATATTGGGCAATACTCCTTTGCTGTTGGGCTGGATTGTAAAGCAAGCCAATTTGCTACAACGGCTTTAGGAAACAATTGCCTTGCCTCTGCAAATTATGCTACCGCAATGGGCAGAAATACCATTTCAAGTGGTGCAGTATCTACAGCAATGGGCTTTAATACCAATGCTACCAACACTGGTTCTACCGCCATGGGTAATCAAACAACTGCATCAGGTTTATATTCTACTGCCATGGGCAATAGTACCAATGCAATAGGGGCTTCATCCACCGCCATTGGTAACATTACAAATGCTGTGGGCATTAACTCCTTTGCCGCTGGCACTAATACTATTGCGTTTGGAAATTACTCCTTTGCCGCAGGAGATTTTACTAATGCTGTGGGAAAATATTCTTTTGGATTAGGGCATTATGCCCGGGCCAACGGAGATAAATCTTTTGCCTTAGGCGATTCGGTTAGAGCAGAGGGGTATGCATCTACAGCAATGGGCTTTCAATCAATTGCATCAGGTATAGCATCTACTGCTATGGGGGAGAATACAACTGCAAGTGG
>JANPNY010000770.1:0-2801 GCA_031427745.1 Chitinophagaceae bacterium
ACTACTACCGCTTAACACAGGTTGATAAAGACGGTAAAAAAACAGTGTACGCTGTAAAGATTGTAACCATCAAAAAGTTTAATGGCGGAATCAGTGTATATCCAAATCCGGTTAAAGGAAATATCATCAATATAAAAGTTGCTGATGTTACCGATAGCAGATTGAATGTACAGTTGATAAGCATGGACGGAAAAGTAATCTATAGTGGAACAAACCTTCAGCGGGGCGATGCACTACAGGTAAGGTTGAATGCGATACCTACAGCAGGTATCTATCTGTTAAAAGTTGGTAATTATGCTCCAATAAAAATTGTAATGAATTAATACTATGTAAAAACCTTTTAAGAGGCTGTCGAATGAAGGCAGCCTCTTAATTTTTGTTTTCATTAAATCAATGCTTACCGTTCCTATAAACTATTGATCAAACGAATTAAACCTTTAGCCGGCTTATATATCCCTGGGTTCATTGCAACACTTCCCAGGAATACAATAAGGAAAATCAGCATTATAAAATTGCTGAAATATAATTATTAGCGTGAGGCTTTTTTGCAGGCTATCACTGCATTTTACTTTTATTGTACGATTTTAAAACACATACTCAATAACCAAAACAATTGTATTATGAAAATCAAATTCAAACTACTCTCTCTAAAAATTCTGTTAGGTAGTTGCCTTCTAATTGGCATCCAAAGTTGCAAAAAAGAGAAAGGTACACTGGGTACTCCAGCTACAGCCTCTTTTACAGTAACGCCTGTTGCAGGCAAAGTAAATACATACGCCTTAAGCAGCACTTCAGCCGGTGCATTCAGCTACCAGTGGGAGTCTGGTGATGGTAGTCCGGCAAAAGGCGGCGGTCCGCAGGACACTGTTTATTTTCTAAAAAAAGGAGATTATACAGCAAAATTGTATGCCTACGGCAGAGGCGGTTACACCGTTGCCTCCCAGGTAATAAATGTTGCAGCAGATGATCCTTCTTCTCTGCTGAACAATCCTGTATATCAAAAACTGGTGGCGCACCCCTGGAAATTTGACCCTAATGATGCCGCTAAAGCGATAATCGTGGGCATAGAGACTAACCCGGGTGCGTATTATGGAGGAGGCCCGCTTGCTGATTGCCAGAAAGATGACATTTACACATTTGCAGCAGTTTCTGCAACCAATAGTACTGTTAATTACGATGCTAAAGGATCTACTTTTAATGGAGGCAATTTGGCCCCTAACTACAGTTGTAATGCTGATCGTTCTTATACGTCTCCTATAACTTTTAGTACAATAGTTGATGGAGAAGGTATTGCAACAATTACTATTCCAGGTGCAAATCCTCCCGACAAGTTTATAGGCGTTACAGATATACCATCAAATAATTTCCGGATTATTTCAATAACCGCAACCACTATGGTATTGCGGGCAGGCAAAAAAGACGGAACAGTTTTTCAATTCAAGTTTATAGCCCAATAACAATTCTGTAAATTCCTCTATAACAGTTATCAAATTTAAAATACTTAAAACTAACACTTATGAAATTTGAAATGAAAACATGGATCATATTCCTGGTAATGCTGTTGAGCGTTTCAGTAACATGGGCACAAAAAAGAGTAACAGGAACAGTTACTAATAAGGCTACAGGAACTCCACTGGAAGGTGTAACCATCTCAGTAAAAGGAACCAAAGTGATGACCACATCGGTTGCATCCGGGGCTTTTAGTATTACCCTACCGGCAAACAGTCAAACAATTAATGTTACTTATGTTGGTATGACAGACCAGGTAATAAAAGTAACCGGAACTGAACCGTTAATGATACAAATGGAAGTACAGTCTGCCGCATTGAGTGAAGTGGTAGTAACAGGTTACGGTACGCAGAAAAAGAGCAATATAACCGGGTCTATCTCCACCGTAAAAACAAAAGAATTAATTCAAAGCCCGGTGGGTGATTTAAGTAATGCACTTACGGGACGAGTATCTGGTGTAATTACCAAACAAACTACCGGTGAGCCCGGCAAAGATGGTGCACAGATATTCATCAGGGGCAATGCAACCTTCGGTGCAGGTACCATGGAGCCATTATTTGTAGTTGATAATATTGTTCGCCAGTACAGGGATTTCTCACAACTTGATCCAAACGAAATTGAAAGTATCAACATTTTAAAAGACGCTTCTTCTGCTGCAATTTTTGGTGTAAAAGGAGCTAATGGTGTTATACTTGTTACTACTAAAAGAGGTAAAGCCGGTAAATTATCTGCCAGCTATTCCTTTAACTATGGCTTTAATAAAGTTACCCGTCTTCCGGATAATTTAGGTTCGTACGATTATGGCGTTTTATATAACGAGGCAAAATTGAACGATAATCCAAATGCAACTCCAGAGTTCTCGAACGAACGCCTTCAATCATTTAAAAATGGAACTGACCCCGACCGTAACCCCAACACAGACTGGCAGCGCTTGGTATTGGGTGGTTCTGCAACAAGAATGCAACATAATTTATCATTTAGCGGCGGGTCAGATAAAGTAAGATATTTTACTTCTCTTGGCTACCTCGATGATAAGGGCCTTTACAGTACACTGGGTTATAAGCGGTATAATATCCGTACAAACCTTGATATCCAGGTAACTAAAACAACCCGTTTTTCTGCAGATATAGCTGCAAGACTTGAAGATCGACAGCAAATCTCTTTGAACACCTTCTCTTGAAACATCAGGTCCCTGTGATTTTGATGAAGGTCCCGCAATTTTATCAATTTCATCTATGAATTCTATTCCATATTCCTGAACTCTTTCAATTGCTTCTTTAATAACAGAATCC
>JANPNY010000771.1:0-1580 GCA_031427745.1 Chitinophagaceae bacterium
ATGGTACCACCGTTAAAGGAATGTATACTTTATTAGACGGAACACTTGTAGACAGTGGTGCCCGCAATGCTCCTGTTAGTTCAGATACTTACTATATTACGCCTAACAAATGCACCGAATGCCAGGGTTTTCACGAAGAGCCGCAATGTGCTGCAGTATGCCCGGTAGATTGTTGTGTGCCAGATGAAATGTACCAGGAAACCGTAGACGTTTTAATGGCGAAAAAAGCAGCATTGCACATTTAATTATTGCAAATTGTAATTTTTTATATAGCCCGGAAGGGCTTACTAAGGCAGGTGATATTTCCTGTATCATGGCGAGGGTATTGTTTAATACTTTCGCCTTTTTTATTTTTAGAGCACTGGTTTAAAGGCAAGCATGCACAAAGCATTATGAAGAAAATTTTATTTATCATTTTTTTATCGGGGATGTTATTTTCCTGCCGGCAGAAGAAGCCAGCAATGAATATGATTGCACTAAAAATGGAGTTGTTAGATGCAGATCGGTCGTTTTCGAAAATGAGTGAAATGCAAGGTATGCGGACGGCTTACATGGCATATATTGACAGCAATGGTGTACTGTTGCGCCCCAATAATTTCCCTATAACCGGCGGGGATGCGGTTGATCTTATCAGCCAGAGTAATGACTCTGCTTATATCATGACATGGGAGCCCAAAAGCGCCAGCATTGCAGCATCTGGTGAGCTGGGATATACCTATGGAATTTATTCTTACAAAATTAAAAATACGGACAGTGTATTGTTTGGCACCTATGTTACCATTTGGAAAAAGCAACCAGATGGTAAATGGAAATTTGTTTTACAAACTGCCAATGAAGGGGTAGAGTAGGAGTTGGTTGAAGCTGATTCTTTTCTCCTTATTTACTTGTTACTCATATCATGCCCGGCCATTGGATTAGCACCTTTTTTAAAAATATATTCGCTGTTCAGCAGATAGGCGCCTTTGATAACTATCACATCTCCGGTTTTTAATCCTGCTGTTATTTCTATTTGGTCATCATTTTCCAACCCGGTTTGTACCATTACATTTTTAAAAGAATTGCGATTAGTTTTTATCCATACGGTGGCACCTTTTCCATCTCTGATAACTGCGTCAATGGGAAGTGTGAGGTAACTGTGTTGCTTGTTTTTTAGTAACACGTATGCCGGCATGCCCGGCTTAAGACGGCCATTTAAATTGGGTATAGCAACACGAATTAAATTAATCCTTGTATCAGGATTGATCTCGGGATTTACAAATTCGACTTTTCCTTTTATTTCTTTACCATCAAAATCGGGAAGTTGAACGGAGGCAATTCCTGATTGGTCAATTTGCGAAAGTTGAGATGAATATACCTGCGCCTCTGCCCAAAGGCTGGAAAGATCTGCCAGCTTTACAATGGTGCCACCTTCCATCACATAGTCACCCTCCCGAATGTTTAATGCAGTAATGAAACCTTCGGCTGTACTGTAAAAAGTAGTGGTAGCTGTTGCCTTTCCGCTTCTTGCTAATGCTGTAATTTGCGTTACATTCATTCCCCAAAGCAGTAGCTTGTTTTGTGCACTTTCAATTAACTGGTTA
>JANPNY010000772.1:0-9031 GCA_031427745.1 Chitinophagaceae bacterium
AGACGGCCAGGTAATCCCCAGCCATAGCCTTTTAATCATTATGGAAAATTGTTTTACCAGTATCTCCCTTTCAATGCCTTCCTTTTCTGCAGCCTCTGTATTGTAAATAAACAACCGTACAATGTAAAACATACCGGCAAACCAGGTTACCATAAAAATAATGTGGAATGCCTTTACGTAATAATATGCCATAACGAATTGCGTATTTAGAAAAATGAATAACCGGCTTTTGGAATCCTGAAATTACAGATAAGCTTTCTAATTTAAAATTGTTGCATTAAGCCCCTTCGTGGGTGGAGTTGGGGAGGCCTAAAATCATCTCCTCATTTCCTGCTGCTGTTTCTTTTACCCACTTTTCCAATACCTCTACCCATTGTTGATTGGTATTTAAGCAGGGAATCATTTTGTAAGATGTACCACCGGCTTCCATAAAAGTTTCTTTGCCCCGTTCATCTATTTCTTCCAGTGTTTCCAGGCAATCACTTACAAAGGCCGGACAAAGAATCAATAATTTTTTGATGCCTTCTTTGGGCATTTGCTCTAAGCGAATATCGGTAAACGGTTGCAGCCAACCCTTGCCCAGTCTCGATTGAAAAGAAATACTGAATTTGTCTTTTGGGATATTCAAAGCCTCTGTCACCAACCGGGTGGTTTCAAAGCATTGATGGCGATAACAAACTGCATGTGCATCGGATTTTACTTCGCAGCAGTTTTCCACCTTCATACAATGGCAGCCTGTCGGGTCAGTTTTTTTTAAATGCCTTGCTGGTATACCATGGTAACTAAATAGGATATGGTCATACGCTTCCTGCAGGTATGGCCTTATGTTTTCAGTCATGGCGCTGATGTAATCCGCTTCGTCAAAAAATGGTTTTATAAAACTAAGTCTAAAAGGATACTTATTTTTTACATGAACCTCCTTTGCAAAATCTACTGCAGTTTCATAACTCGCCATTGCATAGTGAGGATATAATGGAATGGCCAGCACTTCTTCCAAATCCGGTTGGCGTTGCATCAGTTTTTCATATGCTTCAGCGGGTGTAGGATTACCATAACGCATGGCTATTTCAACAGGCTCATCAATATGCTGCTGCAGTTGTTCCTGTAATTGTTTAGTTAGTACTACTAGCGGTGAGCCTTCCTTTGTCCAAATGGTACTGTATGCCTCTGCCGATTTTGGTGCTCTGAATGGAACAATGATTCCTCTTACCAACAGCAGGCGCAGCAGGTAAGGCACATCTATCACTTTACCATCCATTAAAAACTCAGCCAGGTAGCGCCTTACATCTTTTACCGATGTTGAATCGGGAGAACCAAGATTCATCAATACAATTCCTCTCTTTGTTGCCATATAAAAATATTGTTTGCAAATTTAACCGTTGCAGCCCCTAAAAGTTCAGCAAACATTTAAATAATTGTTCTCGACTGATGGGTTAAAATGAAAAATAAATGTTTTAAAAGGTGGATGGATATGTAAGTAGGAAGGTTGATGTATTGCCTAGATGTAATTTTAATTCTTAAGGTGCTTCAACCTTTATACAGTATCTATTGGTACAGTCTTTCCTGATAATATTCGTCCAAAGAAATGTCTTTGCATTTGAAACTACAAAATAATTAAGTGGATTAAAATTGTTATGTATAGGCAAATCTGATTTTTGTCACGATAGATGGTGACTTTTATCACCCGGTAAAATGACAAGGGCATGACATAGAAATTAGTTTACAATAGAATGTGAAGTTATTTTTGCAACAACAAAAGACCAACACTCTAAATGCCCGAAACCAGACACATAGATATAGGAACATTTTTTATTGCAGGCATCAACTATCGAAAAACCGACGCCGATCTCCGTGGTCAATTTGCTATCAACACTACACAATATTCAAAACTGATTGCGTTAGCACCACAATTTGGCGTTCATGAATTTTTTGTATTATCTACTTGTAATCGTACAGAAATTTATGGTTTCACCGAAAAGGCTTCCAATCTTTGTGAATTGTTGTGTTCACAAACAGCAGGTGAACTGGATACATTCAGCCAGCTATCTTACTTAAAAAAGGGAGAAGCTGCCATCCAGCATTTATTTAATGTAGCAGCCGGATTGGATTCACAGATTTTAGGCGATTATGAAATTGTAGGACAAATTAAATTGGCGGTAAAATTTTCAAAAGAACATGGTTTTGTGAGTGCATACCTGGAGAGATTGTACAACGCAGTATTGCATGCATCAAAAGAAATTAAAACAACTACTGCCTTAAGCGGCGGCACTGTATCAGTTGCCTTTGCTGCTATTCAATATTTAAAAGAGCAAGTAAAGGATATTGCATCCAAAAAAATATTACTGATTGGAACGGGCAAAATTGGCCGGAACGTTTGCAAAAACCTGGTGGATTACCTCGATACTAAAAATATTACGCTCATCAACCGCACCGAATCTAAAGCATGCGAATTGGCCGCAGAGTTGGGCTTGCATTATGCCGCTAACGAGCTCCTGCCGCAACAGGTACAGCAAGCTGATATTATCCTGGTGGCTACCAATGCAACAGAGCCGGTAATTTTCAGAGAGCAGGTGCATGGCTTTGGTAATAAAATAATTATTGATTTATCCGTTCCCTATAACGTAGAAAAGTCTGTTCAGACTATGCCTAATATTAATTTGGTTAACGTAGATGAGTTATCAAAAATAAAAGACGCAACACTCGAAAACAGGAAAGCAGAAGTTCCAAAAGCAACGGCAATTATTAAAAAGTATATCAATGAATTTTTAGAATGGCATCAAATGCGTAGGAATGTTCCGGTTTTAAAAGCCATCAAAACCAAACTGTATGCCATGCAATCCTGCGAGATGTTTATCAGTTGTTTTGCAAGCCCTGTAGCCGTAATGCCCAATACAGATTACCAGATACAGAAAGTAATTAATGGTACTGCATTAAAACTGCGTACCCAAAATCAACATGGCTGTTATTATATAGAAGCTATTAACGAATACATCGCAATAGGTACAAACTAAAGCCAGATGGGTAAAGTGATACGGATTGGAACAAGGGAAAGTCAACTGGCGGTGTGGCAGGCAACCAAAGTACAGCAACTGCTTGCAGAAAATAATTTCCACTCCGAATTAGTTTACATAAAAAGCGAAGGCGATATTGATTTGCATACACCCTTGTATGAAATGGGGGTGCAAGGCATTTTTACACGTAGCCTCGATATTGCTTTACTTACTGGTAAAATAGATATTGCCGTACATTCCATGAAAGATGTGCCTACACAATTGCCCAAAGGAATTGCACAGGCAGCAGTATTGAAGAGGGCGTCGCATAAAGATCTGTTTGTTTATAAAGACGCCGATGTGGTGAATGTGGTGAATGGGGAATGGTCAATGGTCAATAAAGATTCTTCAAAGTTGGAAGATCTGTTCACTATTCACCATTCACCACTCACCATTGACGATTCACCATTCACCATTCACAATTCACAATTGACCATTGACGATTCACCATTGACCATTTACGATTCACCATTGACCATTGACCATTCACCACTCACCACTCACACCTCACCCTTCACCATAGCCACCAGCAGTATTCGCCGGAAAGCACAATGGTTAAACCGCTATCCCCATCACCTAATAGAAAATCTTAGAGGTAATGTAAATACCCGTTTGCGTAAAGTAGCAGAGAGCAACTGGCAGGGTGCCATCTTTGCTGCCGCAGGTTTGGAACGTATTGGCCTGCGACCCGAAAATAGTGTTGAACTGGATTGGATGCTACCAGCGCCGGCACAAGGCGCCATCATGGTTGTATGCAGAGATGCCGATGTTTTTTGTTTGAATGCTTGTGATCATTTCAATGATAGCCTAACAGCTTTATGTACTAAAATTGAAAGAGATTTTTTAAGAATATTATTAGGAGGATGCTCCACACCCATCAGTGCATTGGCGCAGATAAAAGATGATACCATCATTTTTAAAGGCAATATTTTATCTGTTGACGGAAAAGAAAAAGTTGAAGTTGAAATGACTAAGTCCGGCCTTGATGTCTCCGGTTTAGGAACTAGAGAAAACGCAGATCTGGGTGTAACTGCAGCCCACGAAATATTAAAACGAGGTGGCAGCGAAATTGTGAAAGGTATCAGAAATGCAACAAAATAACATTCAAATATTATGCACCCGGCCACTGCCAACATCGCTGATTGACTTAGCAGCAGAAGCTGGTATTGACATCACCGTTTCCCCATTTATAAAAACAGAAAGTATTTTGTCTGTTGAGGTTCAGCAGGAAATAGAGTTGCTGTCTTTTCAAACAGCCATTGTGGTTTTCACCAGCATGAATGCTGTAGATGCTGTAACAAATTTATTAGACGGGCATCAACCCGATTGGACAATTTATTCCATTGGTACCGCTACAGGAAGATTGGTAAAGGAATACTTCGGTGAAGAAAAAGTAGCCGATACAGCCGCTGATGCAGCGTCGTTAGCACTATTAATTGCAGAAGATCGCTTTGCAGATGAAGTCGTTTTCTTTTGTGGCGATCAGCGCAGGGACGAATTGCCTGCGATGTTGCGCCAGCAGGGGATAGATGTAAATGAAATTATAGTGTACCAAACCATTAACCTGCCACATAAAATAGAGCAGGAATACCATGGTATCTTATTTTTTAGTCCGAGTGCGGTGCAGAGTTTTTTTCAGAAAAATAAATTAAACGATACAACTATTCTATTTGCAATTGGTAATACCACAGCAAATGAAATAAAGAAATTTACAAACAATAAAATCATCCTCAGCGATTCGCCGGGAAAAGAAAACCTGGTTGGTAAGATGGTGGAATATTTTTCGTGAACGGGGAATGGTGAATAGTGAATAGTGAATGTTGAATGGTGAAAGGTGAATTGTGAATAGTGAATGGTGAATGGTGAATGGTGAATAGTGGATGAGAGTCGCTATGAATGTAGAGATTGGTTGAATAATTTTAATGTACATTTTTACACTAAAAATTATATTATGTTTCTTTCGCTCAATCATCAAAAACTGAATATTTATCCTGTTTCAAAAAATTTTGTATTTGAATGTTACAGGCTTACTAAAGCCCTGCCTTCTGATGAAAAATTTGGAATGATTTCGCAAATACGCAGAGCCGCCCTTTCAGTTCATTTAAACATTGCGGAAGGCTCTTCAAGGAGATCAGAAGTTGAAAGAAAAAGATATTATGAAATTTCAAGAGGTTCAATCATTGAAATTGATGCGGCACTAGATATTGCAAGTGACCTGGAATACTTAAAAAATTATGATTTAAATAAATTGGGTGAAATGATGGTCAACTGTTTTAAAATGTTAAGCGGACTCATTGATTCAAAAGCAGCCCATTGACAATTCACTATTCACAATTCACAGCAATGTTAAAAAACGACCTGTTATTAAGAGCCTTAAGAAATGAACCTGTTGAACGTCCGCCGGTGTGGATGATGCGGCAGGCGGGCAGGTATTTGCCGGATTATTTAAAGCTAAAAGCAAAGTATGATTTCTTTACCCGGGTGCAAACGCCAGAACTTGCAACGGCCATCACTTTACAACCAGTGGACCAGGTAGGTGTAGATGCAGCCATCATCTTCTGTGATATTCTAGTGATACCACAGGCCATGGGATTACAGGTATTGATGGAAGAAGGCAAAGGCCCGTCGCTACCAAATGTAATTCAAACTCAAAAAGATATTGATGCATTGATCACAACCGGTGCAGAAGAAAGTTTAAAATATGTGTACGATGCATTGGCACTTACAAAAAGCGAATTGAACGGTCGTGTGCCCTTAATTGGTTTTGCGGGCGCCCCCTGGACAATTCTTTGCTACATGGTAGAAGGCAAAGGCAGTAAAACATGGGATAAAGCCAAGCAGTTTGCTTATACACAGCCGGCATTGGCGCATCAACTACTGCAAAAAATAACCGACATCACCATCAGCTATTTAAAGCTACAGGCAAAGGCTGGTGCAGATACAGTACAAGTATTTGATAGCTGGGCAGGATCATTAAGTCCGGCCGATTTTAAAATATTTGCACAGCCTTATTTGTTTCAAATTGCAGATGCACTAAAGGACGATGTACCGGTAATTTTATTCCCGAAAGGAAGTTGGTATGCATTAAAAGATATAAGCGAAAGCAGTGCTTCAGGTGTAGGGATAGACTGGTGCATTACGCCACAAATGGCAAGAGAATTAACAGGCAACAAAATTACTATTCAAGGTAACTTTGATCCTTCAAAATTATTGGGAACCATACCTGATATTAAGAGAGAGGTTGCAGCAATGATTGATGCTTTTGGTGTGCAAAATTACATTGCCAATTTAGGTCATGGTATAACGCCCAATGTACCGGTGGATAATGCAAGGGCATTTGTGGATGCGGTGAAAGAATATGAAAGTAAAAAGTAAAAAGAGTGTAAAAGTAAAAAGTAAAAAGTAAAAAGTAAAAATGGGAGCTTTTTAACTTTAGCCTTTAGCTTCTGCCTTTGCCATTTAACTGTTGAATTATTTCTGAGTGTGAAAGACAATTGTCAAAACGGATACTTTTTATTTTTAACTTTTAACTTTTGAATTATTTCTTATCGTAAAAGACACCCAGTAAAATGTGGGCTTTTTATTTTTAACTTTTAACTTTTAACTTTTGCCTTTGCCATTTAACTTTTGAATTATTATGAGTGTAAAAGATAGCTGGATAAAAATAATTCATCAATTACAGGATGACATCTGTGCTGCAGTAGAAGCTGCCGATGGTAAAGCCGTTTTTGTTGAAGACAAATGGGAGAGGGCAGAAGGTGGAGGGGGTAAAACCAGGGTAATTGCCAATGGTAATGTTTTTGAAAAAGGCGGTGTTAATACCTCAATCGTTTTTGGAGAAGTAACCGATACGATGAGGAAGCAATTGTCAAACTCTCCATTGGGAGAAAGAGGTGTCAATTGGTTTGCCTGCGGCCTCAGCCTGGTTATCCACCCCGGTAATCCATTTGTTCCAACCGTGCATTGTAATTACCGCATGTTTGAGTTGTATGACGAAAACGGTGAGGTAATTGATCGCTGGTTTGGCGGTGGCACAGATTTAACGCCTTACTATTTGCTGGAAGAAGATGTAAAATATTTTCATCAAGCCTATAAAAATGCCTGTGATGGTTTTGATATTTTATTTTATCCAAAATTTAAAAAAGACTGCGACAACTATTTTGTAAACTGGCACCGCAACGAAGAAAGAAGAGGCCTTGGTGGAATTTTTTATGATTACCAACGACCCTGCGAATCACAGGATGTAAACTTTTGGATGAACTTTGGAAAAACCTGCGGTGATGCGTTTATTAAAGCATATATGCCCCTTGTTGAGAAAAGAAAAAATACAGATTACAGCGAACAAAATAAATACTGGCAGGAAATAAGAAGAGGTCGTTATGTGGAATTTAACCTGGTTCACGACAGGGGCACTTTATTTGGATTAAAAACAAATGGAAGAACAGAAAGTATATTAATGAGTCTGCCACCAACCGTTAGATTTGAGTATAATTATCAACCACCATTTGGAAGCGAAGAATATAAATTGCAAGAGGCTTGTTTGCACCCAATAGATTGGCTAAATGAACCAACAGAGGAAGAAAGGATTGCGTGGGCACAGCGTGCTAATATCTGTTAGATGTCTGATGTCTGATGTTGGATGTTGGATGTTGGATGTTTGATGTTGAATGTTTGATGTTGAATGTTTGATTTTGTAAGTTGTAAAAATCTATTTATGGATAGAAAAGAATTACAGCGACGAACATAAAAGTTTCATGGGGCGAGGAGTTAGACAGACTTATCAAATAGGCAAATGAGTTAACAGCCATTTTTGCAGCGACATCCAAAACAAGTAAAGCAAAATTGAACCAATCAAAAAATAAATAACTGTTTGATGAAAAAGAACATCAAACATCAAACATCCAAAATCAGACATCAAAAATGTATTTACAAAGACGAAACAGAATACTGAGACAATCTCCATCAATTAGATCGCTGGTGGCAGAAACAATTTTGACACCGAATGATTTTATCGCTCCATTGTTTATTGATGAAGGCGTAAACATAGCATTTGAAATCCCTTCCATGCCGGGCTACTACCGTTACTCGATAGACAACATGGTAAAAGAAGTAAAAGATTTGTGGAGCATGGGTATTAAAAGTGTATTGCTTTTTGTAAAAGCTCCCGATGCATTAAAAGACAATACCGGCAAAGAAGCCTGGAATGCCGACGGGCTGATGCAACGAAGTATTAAAGCCATAAAAAATGCGGTTCCTGATATGTATGTGATGACGGATGTGGCATTGGACCCTTATTCTATTTATGGTCATGATGGTATTGTAGAAAATGGTGAAATTGTAAATGATGCTACAGTAGCAGCCCTGGTAAAAATGAGTTTAAGTCACGCCACTGCTGGTGCCGATATGGTGGCACCCAGCGATATGATGGATGGAAGAATTGGCGCCATCAGGGAAGCTTTTGAGAAGAATAATTTTGCTAAAACCGGCATCATGGCTTACAGTGCTAAATACGCATCGTGCTTTTACGGACCGTTTAGAGATGCATTGGATAGCGCACCCGGCTTCGGCGACAAAAAAACCTACCAGATGGATTATTGCAATCGCATCGAGGCCATTAAAGAAGCATTGATGGATGTGGAAGAAGGTGCTGATATTGTAATGGTAAAACCGGGACTTCCGTATTTAGATATTGTAAGGGAAGTGAAGAATGCTGTGGATGTACCGGTAAGTGTGTACAATATTAGTGGCGAATATGCAATGATAAAAGCTGCTGCAAAAATGGGCTGGATAAATGAAGACAAAGCGATATTGGAAACATTGACCTCGTTTAAAAGGGCAGGGGCAGATTTAATTGCTACGTATTTTGCAAAAGATGCGGTGAAGCTTTTGTCGTGAATGGTGAATGGTGAATGGTCAATGGTGAATGGTCAATGGTGAATGGCGTTTTCTGGATGTAGAAGTATTATCTTCAATTCATTAAT
>JANPNY010000773.1:0-6330 GCA_031427745.1 Chitinophagaceae bacterium
AAGATGGCGATTGGTTCGGCGGCTATTCCGTTTAATATTGATTTTGTGTTAACCAATCTTAAACTGTACAAATACTTTCCGGTGGTAGTAAGTGCCGATGATGTTTTAATCAGCAAACCAAACCCCGAAACATTTTTGAAATGTGCAGAATTATTAGGGGTTGAAGCCAAAGATTGTATTGTTTTTGAAGATGCGCCAAAGGGTGTAGAGTCGGCTTACAATGCAGGCATGCCCTGTTTTGTTTTAACCACAACACATCCTAAAGAAGATTTTGCTGCCTACGATAATATAATAGGATTTGCCAAGGATTATACCAGCTTCGAAATTGGATAAAGTTATCATCTGAAATAAAAGATGACCGGAGAAATTATTTTGACGAAGGGTTTTTTCATCTTTCAATTTATTTCAAAAGCATGCTATCTGTTGTTTTTTCATGCATCAGCCGCTCTCTTTTAAATTGATAGCTTGCGTTTAGGATATACTGGTAGAAGCTCACCAGGCTGCTGCTTTCGGTAAATTCAAAATCCGGCCGGTATTGTTTCATAAATAGCTCCAGATCTTTACCGTTCAGTCTTGTTATTCTTTTTACAGTAGTTTTATTAAAGCGGTAGTTAATGTAGTTTTCCTGCTCCTGTTCCTGCAGGCGTTCCTGCATTCTTCTCATTTGTTTGTTTCTTTTAAACCTGAAGATATTAATCAATTCATCTAAGTCCAGGCCGGCAGCTCCTGTATACCCATCGGTTGTTGGGCGGATGCCTGGCTTTTGGTAATTAAACAGTTTGGCATATTGTTCCCTGTTGGCTATTGAGTCTTGCTGAAAGTTTTTGGCATATACTCTAACTTCCTTAAGTGTTTTAAATTTTTCTGAAACCTTTATGTGTAGCGAAATATCAAAATTGGCAATATCAGCAATCTGATTAACCGAAAATTTTGCAGTTGGCTTACCCAGGTAAGAAAAAGTTAACGAGTCATTTTTGGCTGTAACAATACTATAACGACCATTGGAATCTGAAATGGCAACATTGCCGTTTGTTGCTTTTACAGTAACCTCTTTAACCGGAATGGTTTTAGTAACATCATAGACAGTTCCACTAACTGTTATCTGTCCGTTTGCAATTGAACCAAACAATGAAACAACCAATGCAACAATAAATATTTTATAGAGATGTAACAATAAATGAGCGTTAGTGATGGCAATATTAGGTAACAATCAGTATTACAAAGGTCAGGGGGTAAATATTTTAACTTCTATTTCAGTTTTTTTAGTACAGTTTCAATCACCACCGGGTAATGCAGGTGTTCTAGTTGATGTATTTTTTGGGCAAGACTTTCTGCGGTATCTGTCTCCTCAATAGGGCAGGTAGCCTGAAATATAATATTCCCATGGTCGTACAGCTCATCTACATAATGTATTGAAATACCAGAGATGGGATCTTTTGCCTGAATAACTGCATCATGCACACGCTGCCCATACATACCTTTTCCGCCATATTTTGGTAACAGCGCCGGGTGAATGTTGACTATTTTATTTGGATAGCTGTTAATAATTGCAGCGGGCATTTTCCATAAGAATCCTGCCAAAACAATGAAGTCGATGCCCAATTCTTTTAAAAAAGGAAGGTAATTATCTTCTTCGAAAAATTTGTTCCTTTCAATTACCAGGCTGGGAATTTTTTCTTTGGCAGCAATATCCAGCACCCCGGCAACTTTTTTGTTACACACAACCAGGCTTATTTTAACGGAAGAGTTTCGTTTAAAATAATCAATAATTTTTTGAGCATTGCTACCTGCACCGCTGGCAAAAATGGCTATTTTAACTACTTTTTTGGGTTTTCCACTAATCCTTTGCCAAATATGCAGCAGGTAATTTTTAAAAAATGAAAATTGGCCTAAAGGGATGCTGACCGTTATTACAAAAAGCGGCCAAAGCAGCATTATTAGTAGTACATAAATAAACCAATAGCTAAAATTTTTCTGCAACCCACCGAGTTCCAGCAGCCTTGCACCTGCTTTTCCACAAAGGCTGCCACCAATAGCAAAAGTGCTAATGATTAAAACAAGATTAAGGGTATTAACCTTCCACCGATCTTTCAGCTTTTGGAACATGCAGCAAAAATGAAGTAAAATTTTGTTAAACGATTAACAAATATCAAAAAGAAAACACGAACATTTTTGTTTACCGGATTATGACAAAGCAATATGGATAGATCAAACAAACGGCTGAAAATCAAGCTGGATAAGGAATTTTTTTTTTTTCAGAATGTTGATACATTGTCAATATCCTACCTTACTTTTGCAGCAACTGAAGGATATTTTTCCACTAAAGACATCGATTTAGGTCTTATGAGTTACTACAGAAAATTCATTACTAACATTATTGCAACGTTATTATTTATTGCACTAATTTCTTTTTCCAATTCAAGTTTAGCGGCCGATGGCGAGGCTTTATTTAAAGCCAATTGTGCCAACTGTCACAAGCCATTAGAAGACTATATTGGTCCTGCCATGCAGGGTGCCAGAAAAAGAGCTCCCAATCCTGGATGGTCAGTTAAGTGGGTAAATAACGTAAATACCATGTTGGAGACAGATCCTTATGCCAAATCACTATTGGCAAAGTATGGCTCTAAAATGACACAGTTTAATTTGCCGGAGGCCGATATTAAAGCAATATTGGATTATGCAGATGCTTATACTCCACCTGCAGCGCCTGTTGCGACCGGCGGTGGTGCAGTAAAAGAAGATAACTCGTTGCTTTTTGGGATACTCACCTTAGTTCTAGCAGTAATTGCCTTTATACTTTTACAGGTCAATAGTAGTCTGCGTAAACTGGCAGATGAAAAGGATGGCATTTTAAGAGCAGATCCTGTGCCTGTTTATAGGAACAAAACGTACCTGATGCTCGGTATTATATGCTTGTTTTTCTTTGGTGGCTACAAAACAATTAATGCGGCTATGGGTCTGGGCCGGATGAAAAATTATCAACCAGAGCAACCTATTTATTACTCTCACAAAGTGCACGCCGGTACCAACCAAATCAATTGCCTTTACTGTCATAGTGGTGCACAAGACAGTAAGTATTCAAATATACCTTCTGTAAATGTTTGTATGAACTGTCATAAAGCAGTTAAGGAATATAAAGGAGAAGATATAATAAAAGAAGATGGCTCATTGGTAAACGGCACAGCAGAAATACAGAAATTGTATCAATATGCAGGCTGGAATGCAAGTACTAAGAAATTTGACCAACCTGGTCATCCAATACAATGGGTTAAAATTCATAACCTGCCCGACCATGTTTACTTTAACCATAGCCAACACGTAAAAGTTGGTAAACAAAATTGTCAAACCTGCCATGGGCCTATCCAGGAAATGCCGGAGGTATACCAGTTTAGCGATTTGAGTATGGGTTGGTGTATCAATTGCCACAGGGAGAGTAAAGTCAACTTTTATAACAAGGAAACCGGCGAAGGAAACAAGTTTTACAGCATTTACGAAAAATTCCATAACGATATTCAAAATGGTAAATTAGATAGTGTAACTGTAGAAAAAATAGGTGGAACCGAATGTCAAAAATGTCACTACTAGAAAATTAGCTAATTAGCCATTGGGCTGACAGGCTAATAGAATGATACCCCATTAAAAGAATTAGCAGATTAGCACATTTTCATATCAGCACATTTGCAATCTCGAACTATAATATTATGAGTAAAAAGTACTGGCAAAATTTTGGAGAATTAAACCAAACAGACGTTTATCTTGATAAAGCCAACAATGAGTTTCCGGAAGAACTGCTGCCATTGGAAGATTTAAATGATAAAGGTTTAGGAGACGCAAAAACACCCCGTAGGGATTTTTTGAAATACCTGGGGTTTAGTACTGCTGCTGCCACTTTAGCGGCCAGTTGCGATTTGCCTGTACGAAAAGCAGTCCCTTATTTAAACAAACCCGACAATTTAATACCTGGCGTTTCAAATTATTATGCTTCTACTTACGTAAATGAAGGCGATGTAATTCCTGTAATAGTTAAACAAAGAGACGGCAGACCAATTAAGCTGGAAGGAAACGAAAATTCATCCATAACCAAAGGTGGCACCAGTGCTCAGTGTCAGGCCTCAGTGCTGGATCTGTATGATACAACCCGTTTACGTTACCCACAGCAAAACGATGGTAAAGAGTTTAAAGAAGTAACAAGCTTTGAAGCATTTGATAAAATGATTGCGGAAAAAATGAGCAGCGTGGCTGGTAAGCCTGTTGTAATTTTATCGTCAACTATTACTTCTCCTTCCAGCTTGCAGGTTATTACCGAATTTTTAGCAAAACAACCAACTGGTAGCCGATTGGTGCAGTATGATGCGGTGAGTTACAGCGGAATGTTGCTTGCAAATGAAGCCTGTTATGGGAAAAAAGCACTTCCGTCATATCATTTGGATAACGCCAAAGTAATTGTTAGTCTTAGTGCTGATTTTTTGGGTACCTGGCTTAGTCCCGTGGAATTTACCAAACAATATACTAAGAATAGGAAAATTTCGGGTACCAATCCAGAAATGAATCACCATATTCAGTTTGAGAGCACTTTAAGTCTTACAGGTAGTAATGCTGATGACCGTTACATGCATAAGCCATCGGAAAAGGCAGCTGTCGCTTTAGCATTACTTGCAAAAGTGGGGGGCACTGTAACAACAGCGCCGGCTATAAAGGATGCTGATCTTGCAAAGGGTATTGAAAGTGCTGCGGCTTTGTTAAATGCAAATAAGGGAGCTGCTGTTGTACTGTGTGGCAGTAATGATGTTAATCTTCAGATAATTGTAAATGCCATCAATGAAGCTATAGGTGCCAATGGTAAAACAATTAATTGGGCCGTTACCTCCAATTATCGCCAGGGTGTTGATGCCGATATGGTGAAACTGGTGGAAGAAATGAACAGCGGAGCGATTGGTGCATTATTGGTACATGCTACCAACCCTGCCTATACTTATAACGACAGCAAGAAATTTACCGATGGTTTAAAAAAGGTTCCGGTTACCATCTCATTTAATGCCACACTAAATGAAACAACAGAACTCTGCAAATTCAGTATTCCAGCACCTCATTGGCTTGAAAGTTGGGGTGATGCAGAACCAAAATCCGGGTATATCAGTTTTATTCAGCCAACTATCAATCCATTATTTAAAACAAGATATTTTCAAACATCTTTATTAAAATGGTCAGGTAGTACAACTGCCGATTACGAAACCTATTTTAAAACTTATTGGTCGGCTAAATTCAATAATGATGTAGATGCATATAACAGTGCATTACAAAGAGGATTAAATAAAGAACCTGAATTAACACTTGCTGCTGCTACTTTTAGTAATGCTGCACTGGCAGAAGCTACTGCAAAAGTTGGTACAGTAAACGGCGGAGAATACGAAATTACTATCTACCAGAAAGTGTCAATTGGTACTGGTAACCAGGCTAACAATCCATGGTTACAGGAAGTTCCTGATCCAATCTCAAAAGTAACCTGGGATAACTATGCTATGGTAAGTCCTGCATTTGCGAAGGCAGTTTTGGGACTGGATGTATTGGGCAACCAGCGCCAGGGAGACAGGTATGAAGTAACACCAGAAAAACCGACTATTAAAATTAAGGCTAACAATAAAGAAATAGAATTACCGGTATTAATTATACCAGGAATTCATCCAAATGTTGTAGCGATTGCTGTTGGCTACGGTCGTCAAAGTGCTGATAAAGCAAAAACTGCCGAATACATTGGAAGATCCGCTAATGAAGCTGGTGTAAATGTGTATCCGTTGGTGGGTTTTGATGGTACAGGTTTCAGGTATTCTGCTGCTGCTACAATAACAAAAACGGAGAATGTTTATGCACTGGGTCAAACACAGGTGCATGGTTCATCTGAAAGTAGGCCGGTTATATATGAAACTTCTTTAAAAAGTTTTATAGCCAATCCAAAAGGAGTTTTAAGAGAACCGAGAGAGGAACGAGAATTATTGCTACCATACGGAGGGAAAGATTATGTAAAAGATGCCACCATATACCCACATTACGATAAACCGGGCATTAAATGGGGAATGAGTATCGACTTAAATACTTGTACCGGGTGTAGTGCCTGCGTAGTAGCATGTACTGCAGAAAACAATGTATCTGTTGTAGGTAAAATTCAAGTAGTAAGGGCACATGAAATGCATTGGATGCGGATTGACCGTTATTTTACGGGTGATATGAATAACCCGGATGTGGTATTTCAACCAATGTTGTGCCAGCACTGTGATAATGCGCCTTGTGAAAACGTTTGTCCGGTAGCGGCAACCAATCATAGTAGTGAGGGCC
>JANPNY010000774.1:0-2738 GCA_031427745.1 Chitinophagaceae bacterium
CATCGAAAAAGTTTTAACATCTATTCTCAATAGGTTTTTTAAATAATTGTTGCCTGCCATTAAACTTATTTGCAAGAGCTACGTCTGTAAATATGTAACCGGTTAAAAAAAATTACAATGCTTAACAACAGCAATTAATCAAAAAAACTAAAATCATGAAAATTAAATTCGTAGTAGCAGCTGCCATAATAATGGCTTTATCAATCAGCAATACAAATGCACAAGTGGCGCCCAATAAGCCCACCAGCAATCAACGTATTAAACAAGGAATAAAAAGTGGTGAGCTTACAAAAGCAGAGGCAGCCAACTTACGTAGAGATCAAAAAGAGTTAAGGAAAGACGTAAAAGAAGCCCGGAAAGATGGGGATGTATCACGGAGAGAAAGAAGAGAAATCCGCCATGACAAGAAACATTTGAATCGTGACATTTTCCGCAAAAAACATAATAACCGGGAAAGGCACTAATACAACCCGATAGAAATAAAAAATCCAGCTGGTGATTAGCTGGATTTTTTATTTCTATCGCTTATTTTTTAAAATTGTACTGCTATATTTTCTTGATTGCAGTGAATGGTAATGACCATTGGTTAGATTTAGAGACATGCTCTATTCCTTGATTTAAACGCTGCAATGATACCTTTAGAAAACCTATGTGTTTCAAAAAAAAACATCTATTTTCAATTTAATGTTTGTATCGTTCTTTCCACATTTCATTGAATGTTTTTTTGCTAAACTCAAGATCGTTTCTTTGTTTTGTCCAGCCTTTAAATAAACTGTTAACTACTTTGTTTTTTATTGATCCATTACCCAAGTTCATCATGCTTCTTTTAAGACTTGCTATTTTCCAGAGCTTCCAGGCCATCTTTTCTGCAAACGATGGTAACTGCTGTTGTACCGATTGGTAGCGGTTTTCAAGCAACAGCTGGTGCAGGTTAATTTTTACAGAACAGGTATCGGTACAGGCGCCGCACAAGGAGGATGCGTAACTTAAATGTTTGTTTTCATCTAACCCCGAAAGATGGGGCGTAATCACACTTCCAATAGGGCCGCTGTAAGTTGAACCATACGCATGGCCGCCAATATTTTTATACACCGGGCATGCGTTGAGGCATGCACCACAACGGATGCAATACAAACTTTCTCTTTGTATGGGATCCTTTAAAATTTTGGTGCGGTTATTATCTAATAATATTACAAACATTTCTTCCGGACCATCCGTTTCTCCCGCTTGTCTTGGGCCAGCAATGATGCTGTTATAAACAGTCATTTGCTGCCCGGTGCCGTAGGTAGAAAGTAACGGCCAAAAAAGCGCAAGATCTGTTAGAGAAGGAATTACTTTTTCTATGCCAACAATAACAATATGTGTTTTAGGAAAAGCGCAACTCAATCTTGCATTGCCTTCGTTTTCTGTAACCGCAACAGCACCAATATCGCTGATGATAAAATTGGCACCTGTAACACCCACTTCGGCATTTACATATTTCTTTCTTAAAATATTCCTCGCTACCAGCGTAAGTTGTTGTGGGGTAAGATGGGGTGCCGTTCCTAATTTTTCAGCAAATAATTTAGCTACATCTTCCTTGCTTTTATGCATGGCCGGCGTTACAATATGGTAAGGTGCTTCGCCATCTAACTGCTGAATATATTCTCCTAAATCGGTTTCAATACTTTCAATCCCGTTTTTTTCCATTGCGGCATTCAGTTGAATTTCTTCCGTAACCATGCTTTTGCTTTTAACCAGGGTTTTGCAGTTTCTGTCTTTGCATATCCGGATAATTTCATCAATGGCCTGTGCCGCATCTTCTGCCCAAATTACTTTACCGCCACGCCTGGTAAAGTTGAGTTCAAATTCTTCCAGTTGCTGATCCAGTGTTTCAATGGCACGCCATTTTATATTCTTGGCTCTTTCCCGTGCAAGGTTTACATCTGCAAACTGCTCCTTACCTTCCGGTACTTTGGAGTTGTATTTTCCAATATTAAAATTGATCTTACGGCGATGATCCAGGTCGGAAGCCTTGATGGTACTTTTTGCTATAAAGGTTTTTGCTGTATCAGTCATATTATTTATTATTAACCGGTTGTTGAATATCATGCCGCCAAAATAATTCCAATTTGTTTTCTACTTATAACGTGGGTAAAGTTCCCCAAAGGTAAGCGGTACACGGGTATCCAAATAAACCGGGGGTTGATGTACCACAAATTACGACTTCCAAAATTTACGGGCCATTCATTTTCAAAGGACGAACTGTTTTTTGTAGGGTGGCGTAATTTGAAGGCCCTGTTTTGCCCCCGGCCCTCCCGATGAACCGGGACAGGCTTTCCCGAAAAATCGGGATGTTCCAAAAGGGGGTAAAAATTGTTAATTTAAAACGCAATAATTTGTTCCTTTCAGTGTAACGGAAATGCCGGTAATCCCACCGGTTCCATCTCCACTTTTTTCTTTAGCCTTTCCGGTAATGTTAACCTGTGCGAAAGAACAGGCCACTACCATACTAAGCGCCAGCAGCAAAAAAAGATTTTTTATTTTGCCCGGCAATTGAAATTCCTTTCTTTCCATAATACAGTTTTTATTGGTGAATATTTAGATGATAGTAATTCCTTTAGCATGGTAAGGTTTTAATAATTCATCCTGCGGGTCCAGTTCCGTAATGAGGATATCAACCTCCTCCAGTTTACAAACTACCATACGCTGAACGGTGTTTAATTTTTTTGAAATGGAAAGTGATACGGTTTTTTGGG
>JANPNY010000775.1:0-1748 GCA_031427745.1 Chitinophagaceae bacterium
CCAATTCTGTATTTCTGTTTGATACAGAAAGTCCGAAACAAAATGTTGCTCACCAAAAAATAACCAGTTACGCCCTGTTGCGCCGGTTGCATCCCTTTCTGCAAGGAAAGAACGAAACGCAGCAATACCAGTACCCGGACCGACCATAATGATATCTTTATTTTCAGCAGGCAGTCTGAACCGTTTATTAGGCTGAACAAAAAACTGCTGAACAGCATTTGTTTTTGAAGCACTTAAAAAATTAGAACAAAGGCCAAATCTTGCTTCGCCATTTACCCAGTATCTATCCTTTACCGCTAAAATATGCACCTCGCCTTCGTGCGCTGCCGGTGACGAAGCGATGGTATACAACCTGGGTGAAATGGCATTTAAACCAACCAATATTTCTTCAAACTGCGTTCTGCTTTGTACGGGATATTTTTTCACCAGGTCAAGTAAATCTAACCTGCCGGCTTCAATTACATGACCCGTAATATCTGCATACTGTTTAACCAACCTTTCGGTTAAATGAATGATATTAATCTTTCTTTTCAGCAACTCATACACCGTAAACTTTTCTTTTTTAAACTCTACCGATTTATTGCCATCAACATTGGTAACAGCAATTATATCTGTCACCACCTGCGAATCATTTTCGGGTACAATACCGATGGAATCGCCGCATTGATAATCCAACCCTTCTGCAGCAATTTCAATATGAAATGTTTCTTTGTTAGAACCCCGGTCGTTTAAATTGATATGAGTAAGCAATTTGCCTTTATAAATTTGTTTACCGCTTTTTTTAAGCGGCGCTATTACAGCTGCCGGTGCAACCTGATGAACTTTTTTTACCGGAACACATAATTTATCTAATATAGCATTGATCCATCCGTTGGCATCATCCTCATAATCCACATCACATTTTTGCAAAGGTGCTATGCGACTGCCTCCAAGCCTGTTCAACTGCTCATCTACTTCTTCACCTGTTTTGCAAAACAGCGGGTAAGATGTATCGCCCAATGCCAGCACACTGTACTTTAATTTTTCCAGTTTAAAGCCATTGTTATGTATATGATCGTAAAATTTTCTTGCAGCCAAAGGCGGCTCACCTTCACCGTGGGTGCTGATGATAGCCAACAAATGTTCTTCCTTTCCCAAATCAGTTAAGCGGTACTGATCCATCCCTATTACCCTGACGTTGATGCTTTTTTGTTTTGCCTTCGCAGCAAAATCGGTAGCCAGCCTTTTTGAATTGCCGGTTTCTGTGCCATATACAATCGTTATTTTATTAACTGCAGGAATGCTTTCACTTACAGCAACCGGAGCAGTTTTAGCTTGAACGATCCCGTTTAAATAACCATTCATCCAAATCAATTCATCCTTGGTTGCATTGTTAACCAGATCCAGTAATATTTTTATTTTGTTGTCCCCCAGCATCTAGTATTTTTTAAGATGGAATAGTTTTGAATCGAGTTACTGATTTATTTTAGTATTTACACTCTCAGTGATCAATTGTTCAAATTGCACATCAGCCACCGGCTTAAAGTATTCACCTGTTTGGGTTGAATTTTGCAGCCACGAAAATTTTTCATTCAGCGCTACTACTTTGCCAATGATCACCAATGTGGGAGAAGCAAACACTTTACCTCCAAGGTTTTCTCCGTATGCTTTCAACGAGCTGATGTGCACCTGTTGCATGGGTGTGGTTGCCTGCTCAATTACGGCCAGGAGTTTATCATCAGCTATATTGTTTTGCAACAAATTTTCTA
>JANPNY010000776.1:0-1531 GCA_031427745.1 Chitinophagaceae bacterium
AAAGGGAAACCGGTGCAACAGTAAACATCGAAGAGGTTAACAATGTGGGCGAAGTAAGTATCTTCTCTGTAAACAGAGACAACCTGGAAAGAGCACTGTCCTGGATTAAAGGATTGGTTGCATTACCTGTAGTGGGAGATACCTACGAAGGAACTGTAAAAAGTATCAAAGAATTTGGTGCTTTTGTAGAATTCTTACCAAAAAAAGAAGGGCTTTTACACATCAGTGAAATAAGCTGGAAGCGCCTGGAAACAATGGATGGCATTTTTAAAGAGGGCGATAAAGTAAAAGTGAAATTGCTGGAAATAGATCAGCGTACCGGTAAATATAAACTAAGCAGAAAAGCCTTGATGCCCAAGCCGGATGCTCAACCCAGACCGTAATAATTACTGATTTTAAAAAATACAATTACAAAATCCCTGGTAAAACTGCCGGGGATTTTTGTGTATACGCTACAACCTAAATAGAACGCTCATAAATGAATTAATTTGCCAAAAAAATAAATCATTTTTTACCAATGTCCCAGGATCTTATCAGTAACCAGTTTACAGAAAACATCAATCTTACTCTAATACGCCGTAACCAGATTATTGTAAAGGCATTGCTCAGCCTGTGCAGCCTGTATTGCCTGTTGGATATATTAAATTGGTATTTTATTTTACAAACTACAGAAGACGCTATCGGCAACGAATTTGTTTATCTCTATACGCTCCGCATCCGGCCCACAGTTGCTTTGGTTATACTGCTCATTAACCTGGCTGCGTTCGTTTTTATTACCAGGGGTAACGACCTGGTTGCACTTTCTGTTCAAAAGGAAGATGCAGAACTTTTCAACGATGGATACCGCCACTATTTCCGGTCTAATATGTTGTTCCTGTTTTCTTTTTGCTTGGGCATTATCAGCGTTACCATCCGGATTGTGTTGCGGTATTAAGTAGAAAAATATCCTCCGGTATTTTTGATAAATTAAAATCAAAATACAATAACTTCAAGCCTTAAAAATTAACCATATGGACATTGCTATTCAACAAAAAATTGATACCTGGCTTACCGGTAGTTATGAGCAGACTGTAAAAGATGAAATACTGCATTTACAAAAAGAAAACCCTGATGAACTGGCAGACGCTTTTTATAAGAATTTAGAATTTGGTACCGGCGGCCTTCGTGGCCTGATGGGTATTGGCACCAACAGGATGAATAAATATACAGTGGGTATGGCCACACAAGGCTATGCCAATTACCTGATTAAATGTTTTGGAGCTAATGCAAAAGTTGCCATTGCGCATGATTGCAGAAACAATAGCCGGTTTTTTGCTGAAACCGCTGCCAATGTATTTGCTGCAAACGGTATTAAGGTTTATTTATTTGAAGCCTTGCGCCCCACACCGGAATTAAGTTTCACCATCCGCCATTACGGCTGCCAGGGTGGAGTGGTTTGTACTGCAAGTCATAACCCCAAAGAGTACAACGGATACAAGGCTTATTGGGATGATGGTGCACAGATGGTTTCGCCCCACGATGAAAATGTAAT
>JANPNY010000777.1:0-5505 GCA_031427745.1 Chitinophagaceae bacterium
CATAGTGCTATCAAAAAAATAATCTTGTTCGTATTGATAAACCATCTCGGGAAATTCTCTCATAACCGGAATAAACAGTCCCAGGACATGAATCATCCAGACAGGAATTGTTTGAATCTTAGCTTCAATCTTTAACTCATCAGCCACTAACTGAACCCATTGCTTGCTGGTTAATTTTTCTTTTGTAGTAGGGACATGCCAAACCTGGTTATAAGCATCGTTTGTGTTTCCAAGTATTGCCATTGCTTTAGCCGCGTCAGGGGTATAAGTATATGCATGAATTTTATTTATATCGCCAAAAGCTTGAGCTTTTTTCCCCTTTAATAGATTGTCGGCAATCATCATATTAAAGGCACTGCTTTTATTATTTGGTCCGTAGAAATCTGCTGATCTGGCAATAAGAGCGGAGAGGTTTTTCTTTTCAACTGCATTCATCAGCATTCATCAGCATTCAACAACATTAAACCATATTTTACAACATGGGCAAACCAACAGGTTTTTTAGAATTTACAAGGGAACTTCCTTCAAAACGTTCATCGCAAGACAGGGTAAACGATTACAAGGAATTTGTAGAAAGATATACGGATGAAAAATTGAACCAGCAATCTGCCAGGTGTATGGATTGCGGTGTTCCATTTTGTCATCATGGTTGTCCGCTGGGTAATGTAATACCCGAATTTAACGACGCTGTGTATCGCAAAAGCTACAAGGAAGCATACGAAATACTTTCTTCCACCAATAACTTCCCTGAGTTTACGGGCCGCATTTGTCCTGCCCCCTGCGAAACATCTTGTGTACTGGGCATCAATCAACCAGCCATAGCTATTGAAGAAATCGAAAAGCACATTATTGAAATTGCTTTTGAAAAGAATTTTGTTCAACCCAATAAGCAGATTTCCAGAACAGGAAAAAAAGTGGCCGTGGTGGGTAGTGGCCCTGCAGGACTAGCAGCAGCTGCCCAATTAAATATAGCAGGTCATACGGTGACCGTTTTTGAAAGGGATGATTTGCCAGGCGGTTTGCTCCGTTATGGTATCCCCGATTTTAAATTGGAAAAATGGGTGATTGACAGGCGCATCAAATTAATGGAAGAAGAGGGCATCATTTTTAAATGTAATGCCAACGTGGGCTTAAATATCAGCATAAGTGATTTGTTGAGAGAGTACCATGCTATTGTTTTAGCAGGTGGTTCTACCATTCCACGTAATTTGAATATTCCCGGCCGGGAATTAAAAGGCGTTCATTTTGCCATGGATTTTTTAAAGCAGCAAAATAAAAGAGTTGCCAATATCCCATTCACTTTGGAAGAAATTGTTGCCAGCAACAAAAACGTAGTAGTGTTAGGCGGTGGCGATACCGGCAGCGATTGTGTTGGAACAAGCAACCGCCACAAAGCAGCTTCGGTAACCCAGTTTGAGTTGTTACCCAAGCCACCTGCAGAAAGAAATAAAATTATGCCCTGGCCAACTTATCCCATGTTACTAAAAACCACCTCTTCGCATGAGGAAGGCTGCGATAGAAAATGGGCTGTATCCACCAAAGCATTTATCGGCGATGCGGAAGGGAAATTGAAAGCAATACGACTGGTAGACCTGGAATGGAAAATTGTTGATGAAAAACCAGCAGCTTTTGTAGAGATACCCGGCAGCGAACGGGAAATTCCCTGCGAACTGGCTTTATTAGCCATGGGCTTTGTTTATCCTCAACACGAAGGCGTTATACAGGAGTTGGAAGTAGAACTGGACGAAAGGGGCAATGTACGGGCAACGGAGAAAAGTTATCAAACCAACATCAACAAAATATTTACCGCAGGCGATATGCGCCGTGGGCAAAGCCTGGTGGTTTGGGCTATAAAAGAAGGCAGGGATTGTGCAGAAAAAGTAGATGAATTTTTGGTGGGTCATTCACTGCTGGAAACAGCTGATGATAATGCAATTGCCCGTTATTTGTAAAGGTTTAATTTATCAATTAATTGTTGGGTTTTAATAATGATGATTAATGGGGGGCGCTTAACGGCATCCCTTTTTTTGTTGGTAAGCCTGTAAATACGAGGCAATTCATTTTTTTAGTTTATCTGAAATTAAATTAAGGACTAACATTGATGTTAATTAATGCAATTAGCAGCAACTTCGCAGTATGAAAAATTTCAGGCAACAACAACACCGGCCGAAAAAGAACACACTTATTGTAGGCAGAGAGGCCGTTATTAATGCATTGGAATCCGGTAAACAACTCGAAAGGATTTATATGCAATCCACCGTTCATGGAGAAGTAATTAATACAATCAGGTTACTGGCAGAAAAAAACCTGGTACCCATCAATAAAGTGCCGGTAGAAAAACTGAATGGTTTAAACGTTAGTAACCATGAAGGTTGTATAGCTGTAATCAGTAAGGTGCAGTACCAGAATCTGCAGGATGTGATTTCATTGGTGGTAGAAAATGGAGAAACGCCGCTGTTTGTAATATTGGATGGTGTTACTGATATCAGGAATATTGGTGCCATTGCACGGAGTGCTTATAGTTTTGGTGCACATGCTATTATTATTCCTGATAAAGGGGTGGGTGCGTTAAATGAAGATGCAATACTTACTTCTGCCGGGGCGCTGGAAATGATGGCAGTTTGCAGGGTTAACAGTCTGGTGAAGGCTGTCGATGAATTGCATTTGAATGGCATTAAAGTATTTGCCAGCGAAATGACGGCTACCACCAAAGTGTATGAAATTGATTTTAAAGAACCCTGTGCCATCGTATTAGGCGGCGAGGAACATGGTGTTTATCAACCCTTATTAAAAATATGCGATGCGGTTTTTCAAATACCCATGCCCGGCGAATTTGAATCCCTCAATGTATCGGTGGCCAATGGTATAATTTTGTACGAAGCCATCCGGCAGCGTAGTGTGGAGGCCTGATAATTCTTTTTTAATTCTTCAACATACAAAACGAGGCTGCATTTTAAGGCGGCCTCGTTTTGTGTAATGCTTATCTGTCGTTGAAAATTTATTGAAACAGTATTTGCTTTTTGTACTTAAAATTTTGCTCCTACCGAAACAAAGAAAGTTCTGCCATCACCCGGCAAAGCACCCGGTCCCGGATAGCCGCCGGCACGACGTGTGAAATAGCGTTTGTCGAATAGGTTGTTAAGTCCTGCTTTTAAGTTCAATTTTTTTGAATGCTTGTAAGTAAGGGTTAAATCAGTTACAGAGTAGGAAGGGATTAAACCTGTTTGTCCATTAGCCGTTGGTTTTATGGTATTGTTTGCATCGCTATAGGTTTTGTCAACATAGTTTATTTGAGCGGTTAAAGCGATTGTTTTGTAGCCCGCCGTAATGCCGGAACGTACAATATTGGTTGGTGCATTTTCTACTTTTTTACCCTTTGTTTGTGCATCTTTATGATCGCCACTATAAGTAGCATTTGTATATCCATACGATCCAAAAATGGACAACTCTGTTTTAATGCTTTTTGTAAAAGCTTTTACCAGGTCTATTTCTGCATACCCTTCAAATCCTTTACTGGTACTGTTCCCAACATTTGTAATTAGCCTGTAGTTAGTGCCGGTTGGTGTAATCGTTCCTACCCGGTTATTGTATTGAAGATAAAATCCGCTGATATCAAACTGAAGAAAATTATTGACTTTGCCCCGGTATCCCAAATCGATGTTGTACCCCTTAGCATCTTTTAGGTTAGGGTCTACCACGTCCGTTGTTGGTGGTGCCTGCAAATTGGCAAATTGAATTGGCCGGTATGCCAGGCTGTAATTGGCATAAATTTCTGTGCTTTTTGTAAGATGATACTCAGTACCCAACCCTGCTAATACAAAACTGCGGCTCCGTTTTACATCCTGTAATTTAATTGCAGCACCGCCGTTGGGGGCGTAACCTATTCTGCCGCCTGCTGCGCCTTCCAGCCATTCATACCTTACTCCAGGTATCACCAAAATTTTATCGGAAATTCTAAAAATATTTTCTACAAATGCAGCTACGTTGTGAGAGGTAAAAGCAATATCTCTGGGGTAATTTCCAATCAGGGTCATATCGTAATCAGCACCCGTTGTTCCCTTTCCATCCGCAACCCTTGTTGTTGTGCCGGTGTAAAGCCGGATGCCTCCGGATAAACTATTCTTCATCTTACCCAAATAATAATCTGTTATGATGCGGCTTTCCAAAGCATAATTCCTGTACTTATCGGCATTTAAAACCCGGTTATTGTACTCTTTTGTAGCAGCATTGACGGTATCTTTTATTGTAGTCGGAGCAATAAATCCTACACTGTTTCTGTCGCCAATGGTGGCAAATAATTTGGTGTTCCAGCGTGTATGATTATTGATGGTAAAATTCGCCATTAAGGCAGGCATGGTCCAGGTAATATCGAACCAGTTGCGGCTGCGAAAGCTTTTTTGAGCATCGGCATATACAAGGCTATCAGGCAAGCCACCGGCTTGCTGACTTCTTACATGCTGCTGCATTAACTCAGCTGTAATGGAAAATTTAGACGTTATTTTATAAGTAACCGTGCCAAATACTGCATTGGTATAGTAACGACTGTTCTGCCGCCAACCGTTTCCATTGCGATGGTCAAAAAATGAATAATAATTTACTTTTTTTGTATTACCACCAATTGCATTGTAACTGTTTAGCAAGCCATTGCTGCCTATAGTTTGTTGCGTTTCAATTTGAAAAGGCTTATCTATTTCGCTACCGTTGCGTAAAATATAATTAACCAATCCGCCAAACTGTGGACCATATTGCAAGGAACCCTGCCCCCTCACTACTTCTATGCGTTGCACAGCCTGCAATTGTGGATTATAATATGCCTCCGGATATCCAAATGGATCTGCTGCAATGTCATACCCATTTTGACGGACGTTAAATTCCCAGCTTCTGTTGGGGCTTAAACCTCTTGCAGCAATGCCAATTTGTATGCCACTTGGATCGCTTTCCCATATATGTATGCCCGGAACTTTTGCCAATACCTGCCGCATTGTATTGGTTACTACGTTGCCTTTTACATTGTCCAATACAATCAATGCATTTTTTTTACCAGCGTAAATATTGGTGCCAACTATTTCGGGCATTTGCTGGTAATCGCTCTTGCTGCCCCTGCCTACAACTGTTATTTCGGGTAGGTTTTTGCTAAACAGGCTATCGGTGGGTTTGGGCTGCGATTGTTGTGCCCAGGTAGAGTTGATCAATGAAGTTGCAAGTAATGCCGTAAGCAGTTGTTTTTTAAAAATAATTTCCATTTTTTTTGAATCCCTCTTTTCGTTAATTATAAATGAGGTGCAAAAATGATATAGTTAAGGCAACGTATTAGTAGCAATCGGGAAATGCACTTTCGCAAAGAGGAATTTGCCTTGTATAAAACTAAAATATGGTGTGATAAAAACCTTTGTATGTAGGATACATAATGCTTATAAAATGGAAATAAATGCAAGTGTCAGAATCGTTGTCAGATATTTATTACTCCTCTATTGCTGGTCTTGAAACCTGTATACTGTAATCAAA
>JANPNY010000778.1:0-3235 GCA_031427745.1 Chitinophagaceae bacterium
TCTTCATTTAAAAATAAAAAGAATTACGCCCTGCTCAACAGCAGCCATGTAATGTTGCGGACCGAAGCTTTGACAAGGATTACCGCAGGTGGCAATAAGAAAATCGTAATTACGCACCCCGAAGCATTGTTTGAAAAAGTGGTGCTTTCAAAAACCTTATCAGATAATATCATTTCCATTAAACAGGCCGATGTATTGGATGTAAATGGCATACTGGCAAAATTTGTTGACCTCGGTTTTGAAAGAACCGATTTTGTGTACGAACCAGGGCAGTTCGCTGTACGTGGAGGTATCCTCGATATTTATTCTTTCGGCAACGAAAAACCTTACCGCATAGAATTGTTTAGCAACGAGGTAGACAGCATCCGCATATTTGACCCCGAAACACAGCTGAGTGAAAGGAAGTTGTTGCAGGTAAATATCATCCCCAATGTAGAAACACAGTTTCAAACAGGGGAAAAGGTTTCGCTGTTTGAATTTTTGCCGGAGAATACGGTGGTATGGACAGAAGACTGGCAATTTATCAAAGAAAAAATTGAACAGCAGGAAGAAGACCTGGAGTTATTTTTAGAAGTTGTAAAAACCACCGTTGAAAAACGACAGCCGAATGACTACGACACCGATTTAAATGAAAAAACAAATGTGGTAGCAGCGGACTTTGTAAAAGCCGAGGTACTGGAAAAAGCCATTAAAAAGCATCCTGTTATTGAGTTTGGCAAGAAGGCATATTTTGGAAAAAAGGACGACCGGAAAGCTACGGCAACCGAGATTGTTTTTAATACAAAAGAACAACCACCATTCAACAGGCAATTTGATTTGCTGATAAAAAATCTAAAGGAATACGAAAGCAAAAAATACAATATTTACCTCTTTGCCGAAAATCCCAAACAGCTGGAAAGACTGCACAGTATTTTTATTGATTTAAAAGCGGAGATACAGGTAATTCCGGTGCCCACTTCTATCCACGAAGGATTTATTGATGATGATTTAAAAGTGGTTTGTTACACCGATCACCAGATATTTCAACGCTACCATAAGTACAAAGTAAAACAGGCGTTCAACAAGAACAAAGCACTTACGTTGAAAATGCTGCGGGAGCTACAGCCGGGAGATTATGTAACGCATATAGACCATGGAGTAGGCGTGTACAGTGGCTTACAGAAAATTGAAGCCAGCGGTAAACTGCAGGAGGCGGTGCGGATTCAATACAAAGACGGCGATTTGCTGTATGTAAATATTTCGTCGCTGCATAAGATAAGTAAGTACAGTGGCAAGGAAGGTACCGTACCCAAAATGAACAAACTGGGCAGCGATGTATGGAACAAACTGAAAGAAAAAACCAAGCGGCAGGTAAAAGATATTGCAACCGACCTGATAAAATTATACGCCCAGCGCAAAAGCCAGGAAGGCTTTGTACACAGTCCGGATAATTACATGCAAACCGAACTGGAGGCCAGCTTTATTTATGAAGATACGCCGGACCAGGCCAAGGCATGTGAAGATGTAAAAAGGGATATGGAAAAGCCTATGCCGATGGACAGGCTGGTTTGCGGTGATGTAGGTTTTGGTAAAACTGAAGTTGCCATCCGGGCTGCATTTAAAACCTGTTGTGATAATAAGCAGGCTGCAATTTTAGTGCCCACCACTATTCTTGCTTACCAGCATTTTAAAACGTTTAGTGATCGCTTAAAAGATTTCCCCGTAACGGTAGATTTTATCAACCGGTTTAAGTCGGCTAAAGAAAAAAAAGATACACTGGCACGATTGGCTGAAGGCAAAATAGATATCATCATCGGCACCCATTCTTTATTGAGTAAAGATGTTCAGTTTAAAAACCTCGGCATCATGATTATTGATGAGGAACAGAAGTTTGGTGTAGCGGCAAAAGAAAAATTAAAACAGTTACGGACAACGGTTGACTCACTCACGTTGACCGCTACCCCCATACCAAGAACCCTGCAATTTAGTTTAATGGGCGCCAGAGATTTAAGCATCATCAACACACCTCCACCTAACCGGCAGCCCATTCAAACCGAGGTAATGGTTTTTAATGAAGATGCCATCCGGGATATGATTTATTATGAAACAGAAAGAGGCGGGCAGGTTTTCTTTATACATAACCGGGTAAAAGACCTGGCACAAATGAAAAGCCTGATACAGGGGCTTTGTCCGGACATCAGTATTGCCTTTGCACACGGGCAAATGGAAGGCGATCAACTGGAAGACACGATACTGGATTTTATGGATAAAAAGTACGATGTGCTGGTATGTACCAACATCGTGGAAAGTGGTGTAGACATTCCGAATGTAAACACCATTATTGTAAACAATGCCCACCAGTTTGGCCTCAGCGATTTACACCAATTGCGTGGACGAGTAGGCAGAAGCAACCGCAAAGCTTTTTGTTATTTATTGGCTCCGCCCATGAGTACACTCCCCGAAGACAGTCGCAAAAGACTGAGCACGCTGGAGCAATACAGTGACCTGGGAAGTGGTTTTCAAATCGCCATGAGGGATCTCGATATTCGTGGGGCCGGCAATATGTTGGGTGGAGAACAAAGTGGTTTTATTGCTGAGATTGGATTTGAAATGTACCAGAAAATTTTAGATGAAGCAGTGAGAGAATTAAAGCGATCCAGCTTCAGGGATTTGTTTAAAGAAGAAATACAAAAGCAGGATGATTTTGTATCTGACTGCAGCATTGATACCGACCTTGAAATTCTGATACCCGATAGTTATGTGGAAAGTATCACCGAAAGATTAAGTCTTTACAGCAGGCTGGATAACTGCGAAAATGAGCAGGATCTGTTGGATTTTCACAAAGAAATGCTCGATCGTTTTGGCCCCATACCAGCACCGGTAGAAGATTTATTTACTACCGTACGGGTGCGTAAAATGGCGGTAGAACTGGGTTTTGAAAAAATGTTGTTGAAAAATGAAACGCTTAAAGGGTTCTTTGTAAGCAACCCCGATTCTCCTTATTTCCAAAGCGAAACCTTTAGCGGCATCCTGCAATTCCTGCAAAAAGGCACCAATAAAGCCAAGCTAAAACAGGTGGGTAAAAATGGTATTTTGGTAGTAGAAGATTTAAAGGAGATGAAAGATTTGTGGAGGTTTTTAAAGCGGATGAAAGAGTCGGTGGCAGCTGTTGCTGTGTTGGTTTAATGGTAGTTTTTCTCATTATGTTCATTTTGCGGTTGTTTGTCTGAAAGATAGTCTGAATCAGGATTTTCAG
>JANPNY010000779.1:0-3321 GCA_031427745.1 Chitinophagaceae bacterium
CGATGGTATCGACCAGGCGGTTAATCGACACCAATTCGCTTGTGCCCAGGTTAATGGGGGTAGCGATAAGCTGGTCGCAGTGCATGATGCGGTCGATACCGTAAACGCAGTCGTCGATATACATAAAGCTGCGCGTCTGGGTGCCATCGCCCCAAATATCGATCTCGTGCTGGCCGGTATCTTTGGCCTCAATCGCCTTGCGGCTCAGGGCGGCCGGTGCCTTTTCGCGCCCACCGAACCAGGTGCCATTGGGCCCATACACATTGTGGAAGCGGGCGATGTGGGTTTCTAAACCGCGCTCGGCCCAGTATTCCTGGCAGAACATCTCACTCACCAACTTCTCCCAACCGTAACCGCGCTCGGCCATGGCCGGGTAGGCATCCGATTCTTTTAGGGCGCGCACTTGCGGATCTTTTTGCAAGTCGGTGTTATAGGCGCAGGCTGAAGAAGAGAAAAAGTAGCGGCTGACGCCCGCGCGATAGGCGGCCTCGACCAGGTGGGTATTGACGAGAATAGAGCGCAGGCACTCTACCCGAAAATGCTCAATAAAGCCCATCCCGCCCATGTCGGCGGCCAGGTTATAGACCTCGACCGCGCCTTCCACTGCCTTGATCGCGTTCTCTTTTTCGCTCAGATCAATGGAGATATTTTCAACGCCCGCTATGCGCTGGTACCACTCTGGAATTGGTTTTCGGTCAAATGCCCGAATGCGGCGGAAGCCTTGCTCATGGAAATAACGGGTCAATGCGCCGGCAATGAAGCCGCCCGCGCCGGTGATGACGATCAGGTCCTCTTTGTTCAAACGATCCACTGCTGTACTCATCGCATCCTCGCTTTACCTACCCAATTCGTTTCTGCCCACATCGAATGCAGGCGAATGAGTTTATGATAACGATATTTGCAGCCATCGCCCAAAGAGCCATTGCAGAAGACCAGCGAAAAATAGCAGAAGAAAAAACAGCACTCGCAAATGAACAAGGGATAGAACTGGCAAAATATGCTGCAAACGCTAATATGGTGGCGAAAGAGGCAATACAACAAAAAGCCCGGGCAGATACCGCAAAAGAGGGTTTTGCAAAACAGTTAATAAAAAACAAATTAAAAAATGAAGCGTTCTATTTTAGCAGCGCATTAGACCAGGCAACCAAGGAAGAAATTGTCAATTTGCTTTTAAACACGTCTACATTTGATACCATGCAAATTCAACTAGCAAAATATATTGATCCCAACGTTTTAAAACTAATCAATGAAGCGGTTAGAGCAAAAGAAAACGTTTCAACAGATCTTGCCGGCAGCCTTGCCAGTGCAAAGAAAATTTGGATGGCCAATCAGCACCCTCTATTAAAGAAATTAGTGTTAGGTGTCGTAAATGACAATATATTTTCAAGTGAAATGATTAAAGTGGCAAATTTTATTAATTTAAGTACAGCCAATCTTTCTATTGCAAAAAACAATTCAGGATTTGCATTTATCAACGACAGGCAGCTCGTGACAGGTCGCACGGAAAGTGGCAAATTGGTCATCAATGAAAATAGTTTTGGTATTCCTTTTAATGAGTTCTTTTGTGCTAAGGGAAATAACGTAAACAAAGACAAAAACTTTGCATGGTTAGGTTTTACTGACAATAATAACGTAGTGGCAATTATAGATTCATTCAGTATAAAACTTTCTGCAAATGGGGCGGTTGACAGTATTACACTAATACCTGACATCGGAGACAGTATTAAACAACATGGTATCAAACAAAATGGTATCAAAGATTATTTATCAGCTCAATTATCACCCGATGGCAGAGTGCTTTTATTGGCAGATAAAGATGGTAAAGTTTCGCTAAAAAGCACTCCCATTAGTAATGAAAAAATTGATATCACTGTGGGTAATTACCGGAATAAAATTTTCGGCAATGAAAGTATGTTTTTTTCACCCAACAGCGAATACATTTTTATTAACGTAGATAAAAAACCAAGGATAATAAATAAAAAAAATAAGGTTACCGGCATGTCGGACTGGGAGCAGGAAAACATTGCCACCATTGCGTTTACGCCAGACGGCAAGCAGGTAATAGCTGTGGCAGATGGAAAATTATCGTTAAGAGATTCATCGCTTGCCCAATTGGCAGGCTACCTGGAAATAGATCTGAACAATTCGTCTTTAAGGCAATCAACCATTATACCAGACAACATTAATTCATTAGCCCTTTCGCAAAATTGGAAGGAGCTATTAATTGGACAAAAGAACGGCAATGTATTTTTACTGGAATATAAAAGTGGCGACTCGTTGTTTAAAAAAAGAGCTACTGGCGATGAGGTGGTAAGAATAAAAAAAGTTGGCAAAAGAACAAATAATACAAAGGCCTCCTTTATAAACGACAGTACTATAATTTCCATCAGTGACGATGGTACAGTAAGCTTATCTAATATTTATGCTGATTTTGATGACCCAGAAGTTGCGATTGATGCTGTTGCACCTAAACAATCAGTAAGAGACAAAATGGATAATAAACAAATTACATTGACCGAACTGCTGGCAACAGGTTCGAAAAGTGAATTAAACACAGCCGCCGCATACTATTACAACAACGACTACAACGACGACTACTACTACAACGACAACGGCAATGGCAAACTTGACACTGCCAAAATTATCTGGCGAAATTTACTTAATAATTCGCCTACAGGAATGCGTGTGTACTATCTGGGCAAATTAATTAACATAAATCGTGACCTAAACAATGAAGACAAAGAGACTTACTATAATAGCCCAAACAAAAAAGAATTGAATGTCATAAAGGAATACAGATCTAAAAGGATAGCACGGCTTAAAGAAAATGTATCTTTTATGGATGAACAAGTTAAACTGTGCACCGTCGACAGTAGTTACAAAGAAAACCTTTCATCGACCTACGGTAGTTTATCCTTTAATCAACTTTTTCTTTATGATTTTGACGGAGCTATTAAATCTGCAACATCAGGCATTGAATTAAGCCCTAATAAAAATGACTGGATTTATACAAATTTAGCATTGGGATATTTGTTATCTGGTAATTTTAGTAAGGCAGAAACTATTTATCGAAAATATAAAAATAAACCCTTTGATAATAGAACCACGTGGTTTAAAACTGCATTTACTGAGGATTTTAACGATTTAGAGGTTGCCGGAATCTTTAAAGGACTTAACCAAAAAACTATTGACGATATCGCAAAAATCAGGGAAATGCTGTCTGCGTCATCAACACAAATAAAGAAAAGGTAAGGGTGATTTTGCATTTATTTTTAAACCGTATTAAGCAAAAATTATATTTTTTTGTAGTAGGATTTATAC
>JANPNY010000780.1:0-2556 GCA_031427745.1 Chitinophagaceae bacterium
ACTTGCAGCGTTTGGTCGGTGGCACTTGCGCGCAGCACCGTCAACTCGGCAGGCGAAGGCGCCACGCTGGACGCGTCTTGCGCCATGGACCAGCCGAACTGACCCGTGTAGGTGAGCCATTGATCAATACCTCGTTGGCTATTTTTCTTATTGTTAACGAGTCCTCGTTTTGGGCCAGCGTGGCCAATGAAAATAATAATGCAGTAAAACTTATAAAAACCTTTTGTACCATATAAAATTTTAAGATGCCAAACTTACCGATATTATAAAGAAGTAGCTGAAGTTTAGTAGCCTACCTTTGCAGGACGAACAGAAAATTTTTAGAAATCAGCAAAACCCACATCAATTAAATCAATGTTGAGGAAAAAATCCTGCTTATTAGTTTGTTTTGTATGCTGGTGATTTTTGTACATTGCAACCCTTAAAAAGCACCTGCCCGTTTGCAGGATTTCAACCACACTAATAGAAGATTATATTTCAACAGTATGGTGCAACATGTACACATATATTTCAACAAAAGAAAAAGAGTAACTTAAAAATTATTTATGTCAAATGAACTAAGAAATCAAGAGGCACTGGAATACCACGCCAAAGGGCGGCCCGGCAAAATTGAAGTAGTGCCAACCAAAGAAGCCAAAACACAACGTGATCTTTCTTTAGCCTATTCGCCAGGTGTAGCAGTACCCTGTTTAGCCATAGCAGCTAATCCGGAAGATGTGTATAAATATACTGCCAAAGGCAACCTTGTAGCGGTTATCAGCAATGGTACTGCTGTGTTGGGATTGGGGAATATCGGGCCAGAGGCTGGCAAACCGGTGATGGAAGGTAAGGGTGTTCTTTTTAAAATATTTGCAGATATTGATGTTTTTGATATTGAAATCAATGAAACCGACCCGGAAAAATTTGTACAGATTGTAAAATCTCTCGAACCCACTTTTGGTGGCATCAATCTGGAAGATATTAAGGCACCCGAATGTTTTTATATCGAAACAAAACTGAAAGAATTATTGAAGATACCCATCATGCATGATGACCAGCATGGCACTGCAATTATTTCTTCAGCAGGGTTATTAAATGCGTTGGAGATTCAAAAAAAGAAAATTGAAAAGGTACGATTTGTTGTAAGTGGTGCAGGCGCAGCAGCAATGGCCTGTATGAAATTATACCAGGCCCTTGGTGCAAAGCCCGAAAACTATATGGTGTTCGATCGTAAAGGAATCATCTATACCGGTCGTGCAGATTTGGATGAACAAAAGCTGGCATTTTGTGCTGATGTAAAATACAAGGACTATACACTTGAAAAAGCGTTTGAAGGTGCAGATGTATTTATTGGCCTAAGTGCCGGTAATACTGTTTCAGCAGAAATGATAAAATCGATGGCAAAAAATCCGATCGTTTTTGCGTTGGCCAACCCCGATCCGGAGATTGGCTATGAAGCGGCTACGGCTGTCCGTAAGGACATAATCATGGCTACCGGCAGAAGTGATTATCCTAACCAGGTGAACAATGTATTGGGCTTTCCCTACATATTCAGGGGTGCGCTTGATGTAAGGGCTACTACTATTAATGAAGCAATGAAACTAGCCGCAGTAAAGGCTTTGGCGGCGTTAACCCGGGAGCCGGTACCGGATATGGTCAATCTTGCTTACAATGAAAAAACGATTTCATTCGGTCCCCATTATATCATTCCTAAGCCGTTAGATCCCCGGTTACTCTCTACCATTGCGCCGGCAGTTGCTAAAGCGGCCATGGAAAGCGGCGTTGCAAAATATCCGATTAATGATTGGGAAGCTTACACACTGGAATTAAATAAGCGCCTGGGATTGGATAACCAGTTAAGCCGAGTAATAGGTAACAAAGCAAGAAAAGATCCAAAGCGGGTAGTATTTGCCGATGCTGAAAATATCAAGATTTTAAAGGTTGCACAATTGGTGCAGGAAGAAGGTGTAGGCTACCCCATTTTATTGGGTGATGAAAAGATCATTAAGAAACTGGCCTTTAATAATGGAATTGAAATTGAAGGTATGCCCATCATTAATCCTAAAGACGAAGCTCATGATGAAATGAGAAAAAGTTTTGGGGAGTTGTTTTACAACAAGCGGCAACGCAAAGGTGTAAACAAACATGAGGCGAATAAATTAATGAAAGATCGCAATTACTTTGGATGTATGCTGGTAGAAACCGGTGAAGCTGATTGTATGATTAGTGGGTTAACAAGAAATTATCCCGATACCATCAAGCCCGCCATCCAAACGATTGGTAAGGAAGAAGGTGTGTCAAAAATTGCAGGCATGTACATTATGTTCACCAAACGTGGACCATTGTTTTTAGCAGATACCACCATCAACTTTAACCCAACTGCAGAAGAGCTGGCAGAAATAACCTTGCTGGTAGCAAAAGAGGTAAAGCAGTTTAACATAAAGCCACGCATTGCGATGCTTTCTTACAGCAACTTTGGCAGCAGTGATGGAGAAGAAGCCAAAATGGTACGCAGGGCAAGGGCCATCGTAAAATCGAAAGACCCCGAGTTAATTTGTGATGGTGAAGTGCAGGGCA
>JANPNY010000781.1:0-2082 GCA_031427745.1 Chitinophagaceae bacterium
TTTATAAAAAACGGAAATATAAAAGGAAGTAGGCTTATGCACACAATTAGCAGGAGTAATGCCAGGGTTCCATTCCGTTGCTTTTTGGTTAAATGGAGATATTCGGTTACAAAGTTTTTACCCATATAGCTGGTATATGGAAGCTAAGATAGCAAACAGGTTTTTGTTTTGCAATACCCTGAAGTGAAAAAAAATTAATCGAATAATAGTTCGAGTTGATCATAAGCCAAAGCAATACCAGGGGGCAACAGTTTACTCACCTCCTCATACAAACCAAGTTGGTGGCTGATATGAGTGAAATAGGCTGTGGGTACTTTTAATTCCTGTACAAGTGTAATGGCTTCGCTTAACGTAAAGTGCGAAACATGCGGTACGTGACGGAGCGTATTTACCACCATGGTTTGGCTGCCGGTTATTTTTTCTTTCTCAACTTCATCAATGCGGTTGGCATCGGTAATGTAGGTAAAGCTTCCCAAGCGATAACCATATACCGGCATTTTTAAATGCCACACCATAATCGGTATTACGGGGATATCGCCAATTAAAAAGGGCGTTAGATCAATACTGTTTAAATTAATTTCCGGTATGCCCGGATATTTTTTATCAGAAAATACATAGGCAAATTCCCGTTTTACAGCTTCTTCGGTTAACGAGTTGGCATATACCTGCATTGGTTTGCCATTAAAATAACTAAAGGCTTTTACATCATCCAACCCGGCAATATGATCTTTGTGTGGATGGGTAAATAAAACGGCATCTAAATTTTTTACTCCGGCTCTCAGCATCTGGTAACGAAAATCGGGCGTGGTATCTATTACAAAAGTAGTGGTGCTGCTTTCCACCAAAATACTGCTGCGTAGCCTGGTATTTTTTGGATTGGTTGATTGGCATACCTCACAATTGCATGCAATCATTGGAACGCCTGTACTGGTGCCGGTGCCGAGAAAAGTTATTTTTAATGGGGGACAAATCATATAAACACAATATCAATTGCAAAGTAAGCAATGCAGTACCATCAGCCAAAAACAACCTTTTGTAACAAAGCACTATGGCTTTTTTTGTACAATCTGCTGGCTGTTTGAATTAATTATTTTAGATACTATTAGTGCTTAATTTTCAATCTTTCTGTTTGGTATCAATTACAATTGTAACCGGCCCGTCATTTAATAATGCAACTTTCATATCAGCTCCAAAAACCCCTGTATAAATTCTTTTACCCAAATCGTTTTCCAACTGAATAATCATTTGTTCATATAACGGTATTGCAACCGGTGGCTTGCTTGCCTTAATGTAACTTGGTCTGTTTCCTTTTTTTGTACTGGCGTGTAAAGTAAACTGGCTTACCAGTAAGATATCACCGCCCATATCTTTTACAGAAATATTGGGTACATGTTTATCATCGTCAAAAATGCGAAGGTTAATAATTTTGCTGCTCAGCCATTGTATATCTTCTGTATTGTCGGCATCTTCTATACCAATTAATACCAGGATTCCTTGGTTAATTTCGGCAGCTACCTTTCCATCAATGGCAACACTGGCCTGGGTTACTCTTTGTATTACTGCTTTCATGTTGTTTTATCTAATGCAATGAAGTTATGCTATATCAAGCAAAACCGAATGGCGCTACTTGTCATTGTAGAATTCAATAAAATAATTACAATAAATGCTGTTGTTTTAGCCCGGACGTTTGTTTTTCCTCTCTTCATTTAATCAAAAAATAATACAAATGGCAAAATATTTTATGCTCAAAATGGGGATAAGCCAGCGAAAGCAACGCCCTGTTGAGTTAGGCATTTTATGCACCTTCTTTTCCACAGGGTGTTAATATTTACAACAGGGATTTGTCATTGTATCCTGATAAATTCGTTATCCATTAGCCCGGATAACAATTGCTTAACATAAGAATCAAAATAAATAATTATGCCAACAGAAAACCTAACCCCCAAACGTTTACAATTTAGCCGTCAGTTTACACAAGAGGGTATTGATCCCTTTGATATGTTTGAATATGATTACCGTACGTCGATCATAAAAAATCCTTCGGGAGAAGTGGTTTTTCAAATGGATAATGTAGAAGTGCCG
>JANPNY010000782.1:0-2586 GCA_031427745.1 Chitinophagaceae bacterium
GTGGTTTGGCAACCCGAAGTACAGCATATCCCAAACCGGTAAAGATTTTTCTGATATCCATACACGTTTAAAGAATAGTCAATTGCATTGGTCGCAGTTTTTTACCCTGTTAATGCTGGAAGAATATCCTCATGCACATTAATATACTTTTTTTAACATTAAGGGTTTTTTCTGCCACAGGTGGTATAGAAAAAGTGGGCAGGGTAGTATGTAAAGCCTTAACCGATTTAACTGCCGGCGATTCGTTGAGTAGTTTGGCTGTGTATTCTATGTATGATGAAACCAATGAGGCCAATGCAAAATATATTTCTCCGGCAATTTTTAAAGGATTTGGACAGCGCAAACTGCAGTTTGTTAACGCAGCAGTAAAAAAAGGTTGTACTGCTAAAGTGGTGCTGTTGAGCCATATCAACCTGCTGATGATTGGCTATGTAATCAAACTATTTTGTCCCGGCATAAAACTTATTTTAATTGCACATGGCATAGAAGTTTGGGAACCGCTAAAAGGCTATAAGAAATACATGTTGCATAAGTGCGATAAAATTGTATGCGTTAGTGAATTTACCCGGCAAAAAATGCAGGATTTATTCAACCTGCCTGTGGAGAAGCTGGTTGTTTTAAATAATTGCCTCGATCCCTTTTTACTGCCGGAGCAAAATGAAAATAAAGACGAAATATTGCTTAGCAAACTGGGGTTTTCAAAAAGCGATTTGGTGTTAATGACATTAACCAGGCTTTCTTCCAAAGAATTGTACAAGGGCTACGACCACGTTTTGGAATCGATCTATGAATTAAAAAAAAAGTATCCCTCCATTAAGTATTTGGTAGTGGGCAAATACGACGATCCGGAAAAACAACGGATTGATGCAATAGTGGAAAGATTATCATTGCAGCAACAGGTAGTTTTTACCGGGTTTATAACAGATGAAGAACTTTCCAGGCACTACCAGATAGCCGATCTGTATGTGATGCCCAGCAAAAAAGAAGGTTTTGGAATCGTATTTATTGAAGCAATGCTCTACGGCTTGCCGGTGATTGCAGGCAATAAAGATGGATCAACAGATGCTTTGTTGCAGGGGCGTTTGGGCCAGTTGGTTGATCCAGACGACCAGGTAGCTATTACCTCAACAATAGAAAAGGTAATGCTTAATACAACCGCCTATAAACCGAACAGGCAACTGTTGATGGAGCATTTTGGGTTTGAAGTGTACAAACAAAAGTTGCAATCCATACTACAAGAAGTTACAGGCTGAAACAGCATACGCATTGTCAGAAAAAATAAACTTTTTATTAGCAGGCTGCGGTCGCATTGGCCAGCGACATGCACAAATAATGAGCAGCCTTGGTCACTTGCAGGCTGTATGCGATATTGATCCGGATAAGGCGAGGTCTTTAGGCAACCAGTATCATTGTGCTTATTTTACCAGTTTTGATACAATGCTGGCAAGCAGTACAGCAAACAGTTTGATTGCCATTTGCACACCCAACTATTTACATGCCCCACAAAGCATTGCTGCACTGCAGCACCAGTTGCATGTATTGTGCGAAAAGCCCATGGCATTAACCGCCAAAGATTGTGCAGCCATGATACAGGCTGCTGAAGCCAACAATAAAAAATTATTTGTAGTAAAACAAAACAGGTACAATCCTGCGGTAGCAGCAGTTAAGGAAATACTGGAGGCCAACAGGCTTGGTGAAATTTACAGTATTCAGTTATCCTGTTTCTGGAACCGGAACAACCAGTATTACGAAAACACCTGGAAAGGGAAAAAGGCATTGGATGGGGGCACATTGTATACGCAGTTCAGCCATTTTATTGATTTGCTGTACTGGATGTTTGGAGATGTACAACACTTGCAGGCTATCGTTAAAAACAGTGCCCATCAAAACATTATTGAGTTTGAAGACAATGGGGCGGTAACACTGGAATTTAATAACGGTATCATCGGCACCATCAACTATACGGTAAATGCATACAAAAAAAATATGGAGGGCTCGTTAACCATTTTCGGCGAAAAAGGTACCGTAAAAATCGGTGGACAATATTTGAATAAACTGGAATACCAGGCAATTGAAAACTACACGATTGCCACATTACCGAGTGGAAATGCCCCCAATCAATATGGCGATTACGAAGGCTCCATGAGTAATCATGAGCAAGTATATGAGCATGTTATTAAAACGCTAAAACAAGGCGATGCAGCCCTTGCTACCAACAGTTTTGAAGCATTAAAGACAGTAGAAATTATTGAGCGTATTTATCAGGCGGCGGATCTTTAAATATTTGTTTCCATGTGTTTCTAATGTCATCCCTTCGGTTATTTAAAAATTTAATTTTTTTTGTACTTGTTTATCAATGCCATCCCTTTGGAATTAAAAACAACTGCAGCAGAAGCTTTAGTATTGATAATTTTATAGCATTCCCGTTCAATTATTATTTAAAAAAGCCCGAAGGGCTGACATTACTATAGAAATGATAAATTAATTGTTCAAATTACCAACCCCGAAGGGCAATGTCATTAAGTTAAGGACAGTAAGCGCAAATAAGGTAATAAGGTTCACTGCTATAGGTATATTTTTCTACTA
>JANPNY010000783.1:0-1967 GCA_031427745.1 Chitinophagaceae bacterium
AAGCTTTTAAATACATTGGCCACAAAGCTAAAAATAGCTGTTGATCTACGAACACCCCGCCGTGTACTACAAACCATTGTAAAAAACAAAACCCAATATTAGCAAAGGTTTCAGAATTTAAAAACCAAAAAAATCATGAAAAATGATGAAAAATAGTAGTTTTAGCTGCAATGTGGGTTAACTAAACGAAAAGCTCTTAGGATTGGAGATTAGTAACAACGGACTCCTGTGTGTGAGGCAAACAAGACAGAAGATGCTTAAACTCTTTCAAAAGTCATTTTAGGATCTCTGCCACTATAAATGATAGCAGTAATAACGATCAAGTCATTATCAATAAAAAAATGAATAGCGTAAGGGAATTTTTCTGTGTGGGCAATGCGTACATTTTTATACCTGACAGCAAAGGCAGTCGGGTAATTTTGTAGATTGGTTATAGTTGTTCGTACTGCATTTGAAAATCGTTGAGGCAACCCATTTACTTTAGTTCTTTTATACCAAAGCTTTGCCTCCTTAAAATCCTGTGCAGCTTCAAGCTGGATAATGGTATTATACTCCATCTTCTTCCTTATCCATTTGCTCAAAAAATTGTTCTACAGGCATTATGCGTTCAGGATGTTTTTTATATAGTTCCAACCGCTGGTCAATAATATTTTTTTGCCACGCTGGTAGTTCTTCCAAATCGCTGTACTTTTCAGTTATTTTATTCCACTCCTCAATAGGCACGATAACAGCAGTAGTAGCTCCGTTAAAATCCTGAATATATTGTAAAGGCATAGTGCGTAATTTATTTAGTTAAAAATTTATAATATCCCATTGCCGAATGAATGTAGTGTTACTTCCTGCGGTTCTGGCTGCTCTATTATAAAAAGCAGAAATGAAAAACTAGTATAATCATTTTTGAAAATGACTTTGTAAATTTAAATCAAAAATAAAAGCACTGTAAATATAATTATTAGCACTTGCTCCCGTGGTTGATGTGTTAAAGAACACCAGACTATCGAGGTCGGTGGACACCCACCTTTAACGAAATAAATAAAGTTGCTATGCGATGAAGTAAGCAAATTCTCTTAGCCGCTGGAATGAGGCGTAGGATTAGTGGAGCAGGTTTCCCGTGCCGGGTCTTACTAAAGCCGGTAAGTGTCGCAATATTAGATAAATGAAAATCTCTTAGGATGGGAGATTAGTAACAGGGAAGGCAAAGGACTGAGTCCTGCACCTGTGGGACGTTAAAATCTACCATTCGCAAGACTGAAAAAGCTAAGTTTAACATTACGCCAATCATTTCCAAGCCTTTCTTAAAAATCTTAACCAGTTACCGTTCATTAAATTTTCAATATCAATAGCGGTGTATCCTCTTGCTGCAAACAAGGCAGGCAGTTTTTGCAAATCAGCAATGGTATCAAGGTCATGCGGTGATTGTTCTTTACCAAAAGCGCCGTCTAAATCGGAACCGATACCAACATGCAAAGTATTGCCAGCCAACTGGCAAATATGATCAATGTGATCAATAATTTGTGTTAAGCCACAATTCATTTGTTTTGGATTTGATACGCCTCTTTGCCAGCCGGGCACTATCATCCAGGCATCAAAAGCAGCACCTATCACTGCACCTTTTTGTATCAGTGCCTGAAGTTGCTCGTCACTAAATTGGCGGTTATGATTTACCAACGCCCTGCAGTTATTATGACTTGCCCATACTGCGCCATCATACAATTCCATGGCATCCCAAAAAGCATCGTCACATAAATGGGTGGCATCCAAAATCATTCCCAATTGCTGCATTTCATTTAATAATACCTTGCCTGCTGTATTCAATTTACCCGTTGCATCGGTACCGTTTGCGTACCTGCCCAGACCATAGTGGGCGGGGCCAACAGCACGCAGTCCGTTACTATATGCAATATGTAAATGATCCAGTGTTACCAATGAATCGGCGCCTTCCAGGCTTAAGATATAGCCAATGGGTT
>JANPNY010000784.1:0-3825 GCA_031427745.1 Chitinophagaceae bacterium
ATTACATTGGCATAATTGCTAGTTACCGGTATATCATCAACGTCGCCTTGTCTAAATTCAACATTGTTCAGCCCTAATTTTTCTGCATTGGCCCTGGCTTTTTTAATCATCGGTTCTGTAAAATCAATGCCAATTACTTTACCAGTTTCACCAACAAAGCGACGGGCAATAAAAGCATCATTACCTGCACCACTGCCCAGGTCAATTACGGTATCTCCTTCTTTTATTTTGGCAAATTCTGTAGGCAGGCCACAGCCTAATCCTAAGTCTGCATCGGGGTTGTAGCCTTCCAGTGTAGTGTAATCATCTGCCATAATGTTGTACACTTCATCCCCACAGCAGGAGGAAGTAGCTCCACAACAGGAAGTGGCATTTTGAGTTTGACTTTGTTCCGCAATAGCGGCATATTTTTCTTTTACTAGTTCTTTAATCTGAGTATCACTTTTCATGGTTATTTTTTTTAGCCTCATCCCATAAAGGGAAGATAAGGAGGGTTTAAAAATATTTTAATACATTAACCGTATGTCGCCAACAAGGTTTGGGCCTAACAGCAGGCTTTTTCATTTTGCACTTTCAGTTTATTAAACAGAAAGCTGAATTCTGCCATAAATATTTCAAATGCCTTCCAGTTGATGCAATAACAACTGCGTGGGCCATCTACCGTACCATTTATCAATCCGGCATTTTTTAATTCTTTCAGGTGCTGCGAAACAGTAGATTGTGCCAGCGGCAATACTTCTACAATCTCACCACAAATACATTCGTTTTTCTCCGCCAATACTTTTAAAATGGCGATTCGGGCAGGATGAGCCAACGCTTTGGCGAATGCTGCCAACTCCTGCTCTTTTTGAGAAAATGATTCTTTTTTGTGTATTGCCATAATTAAGTAGATATTTTTTGAAAGCTGCAGAAAAGGAATTGCTGGATGGTTTTAAATGGCGTAACATGATCTGTTGTAATGCAACGGATTTTAGAGAACCACTTTTGCAGCGTGGATGCTAACATGTTTTCACTGTATTGTTTTACAGGCAGACCGCTGCATTTTTCCGGTGCGGCTGTAGAAAAAGTTCCTATAATTAACTTCCCCGTGGGGCTAGTGTGCTTTTGAGCTACCGACAAATACCTGTCAATTTCGGGTGCTGTAGTTAAAAAATGAAAGGCAGCCCTATCATGCCAGCAATCGTATTGTTCCTCACTATTCAGTTGCAAAACATCACTAACAATCCATTTAACCGCACCGGCTTTTTCGCCCAACCGCATTTTTGCTCTACTAATTGCTGTTGCGGAAATATCCAAAACTGTAATATTTTTATAGCCCAAATGCAAGAGATGATCAACAAAGAGACTATCACCACCACCCACATCAATAATAGCTGCATCGGCAGGAATAGCCAGCTGTTTTACAAAATCCAATGATTGCAGTGGCGTTGGCTGATACCAGCTAACCTCATTTGCCTGTTTCGTATTAAACACCTGTTCCCAATGTTCCTTTTTATTCATTGTTTAATTTTATATCGCAAATATACGATTAATTAAATAAAGAAAAATAAATTATTGCCAAAAACCTAGGGGGTAACAAGCTAAACCGGCATCCTTCCATTTTTAATTGTCTGGTTTTAAAGGCTGTCTTCATCTATATCCAATTTTAAAGGGATAAATTAAAAACTGCATATTAAAAAGCTGCCTGCGAACGTTATATGCTTGTTGACCCGTTTTAACCAACTTAAGTATCGAATTCAATAAACAAACAGCACATAACAAAGCAAATAGGGTATGCTAATTATTTTTAACATCAATTGCCTTAAAACCAGCAATTACGCCCTGGCATTTGCATGATTAATATCAATACTTTTGTGGCAACTCAAAAAAAACTACCATGCATACCATTTTAATTACCGGTGGTGCCGGCTTTATAGGCTCTCATTTAACCAGGTTGTTTGTAACAAAATATCCGGGGTACAAAATTGTAAATCTTGATGCGCTTACCTACGCTGGTAACCTTGAAAATTTAAAAGACATTGAACACAATGCCAACTACAGCTTTGTAAAAGGCGATATAACGGATGCTGCCTTATTAAAAGAGCTGTTCGATATCCATCAATTTACCGCTGTATTACATTGTGCAGCCGAAAGTCATGTAGATAGAAGCATCACAGATCCGCTTGCATTTGTAACTACCAATGTGGTAGGCACCGGCACCCTGTTGCTTGCTGCCAAGCAATACTGGCATGGAAATTATGATGGCAAAATATTTTACCATATCAGCACCGATGAAGTGTATGGCTCGCTGGGGGCAGAAGGGTTTTTTACAGAAGAAACACCTTACGACCCCCGAAGCCCCTACTCTGCCTCAAAAGCATCGAGCGATCATTTGGTAAGGGCATTTTATCATACTTACCACATGCCGGTGAAAATTTCAAATTGCAGCAATAACTATGGTCCTTATCATTTTCCGGAAAAATTAATTCCGCTGTGTATACATAATATCATCAACAATAAACCCCTGCCTATTTACGGTAAGGGGGAAAATATACGTGACTGGCTTTATGTAGAAGACCATGTAGGCGCCATTGATGTTATTTTTCATAAAGGTAGCATTGGAGAAACTTACAATATTGGCGGACACAACGAATGGACCAACATTGCACTGGTTAAAGAATTGTGCAGGCAAATGGATACCAAGTTAGGCAGATCCGCAGGCGATTCGGAAAAGCTGATTACTTATGTAAAAGACAGGGCAGGCCACGATTTACGGTACGCCATTGATGCCACCAAATTAAAAGATGAACTGGGCTGGCTGCCATCGCTGCAATTTGAAGAAGGCATATCAAAAACGATCGACTGGTACCTTACTAACAGCGAATGGCTGAACGCAGTAACCAGCGGCAATTATCAAAATTATTACGAAGGGCAGTATGTGAAGCGTTGAGGAAGAAGTTGACTGTAGTTTAAAGTGGTTGAATATTGTTTAAAGTGGTTTAAGGTAGTTTAATGAAACAAGATTAATGAATTGAGTAAATACGCCTTAATTTTTTGATCGGTACCCTCATTAGTTAGTTAAATAAAATCTTAAACAATGAATTATCAATTTTCTTTTGAAAAACTAGAAGTTTGGCAAACAGCAAGATTGTTAGTTGGAAATATTTATTTAGTTACCAGAAATTTTCCTGAGTCAGAGAGATTCGGTTTAACAAATCAGATGCGAAGAGCAGCAAATTCGGTATGCGCCAATCTAGCAGAAGGGGGAACCAGGCAATCTTCCAAAGAACAAGCTCATTTTACTTCAATCGCTTATGGAAGCCTGATAGAATTATTAAATCACCTGATTATTTCCAATGATCTTGCTTTTTTAGAAGCGGAAAAACTAGATGAATTAAGGGCTAAAATTCAACCACTATCAATTAAAATAAATAACCTGAGAGTTAAACAAATTTCGCTTATTGCAAAATTAAAATGATTTAATGCATCTTATTACCAGGTTAAACTCAATCTAATTTTCTTTGCCAGACTTAAACAATATTCAACCAAGTTCAACAATATTCAACCACGTTAAACTACATTTAACCACGTTCAACAATATTCAACCACTTTAAACAATATTCAACCACCTTCAACAATATTCAACAATCTTAAACAATATTCAACAACCTAATGAAAGGAATAATACTAGCAGGCGGCAGCGGCACAAGACTATACCCAATTACCATGGGCATCAGTAAACAATTAATGCCCATTTATGATAAGCCAATGATTTATTATCCGCTAAGCACCTTAATGCTGGCGGGGATAAAAGAAATTTTAATCATTACTACACCCGATGACCAG
>JANPNY010000785.1:0-2290 GCA_031427745.1 Chitinophagaceae bacterium
ATGGCTTGCCTGTTAATATTGCGGGGCATGGGGTTAGGCATAGGCATGATAAGCCCTGCCGCAGTATCTGATAAAAAAAATATGATTGAGTGTGGTGTAAAACATTAAAACACTTTAGCAAAAAAACTGTTAATAGTATAATGGAAAATAGAACAGTTTTTACTATAAAAAGGAATTTGATGGAAAAAAATAAAACAGATCAGGTACTTCAGGAATGCATGGCATGGGAGCGGCTGCTTGATTTTTTTAAGCAGGAAAACAGTCATTTAAAAACAAGGTTAAGTGAAGTACTGGACAATAAGACAGATAAGGATTTTCTTGCACTGGCAGAACATTTCCAAAATCAGTTTATTTTAAAAGATGAATTTGTAGATGAAATGTCGCATGATGTGAGAGAGCAGGAACAAAACCTGTTGATCCTGGCAGATAAAAAGGCAACCATTGAAGAGCGCTTAATAAAAAAACAACAGAAAATCCGCAACGAAATGGAGTTTCTGGAAAAGGACTTTAACAGAATGAAAAATGAGTTTAATAAGTACCTGGTATCGGTACTGTAATACTTTTTTTAAAACCTTTTTTTAAATACCCTGTTATAAAAGACAGGGTATTTTTAAATTAGTTAAGCATCAACAATAATTTTTTTTCATTAAGGATGATGATATTACCTTCCTTAATTTCAATTAATTTTTCATTTTTAAAATCGCTCAGCGTCCGTATCAATGATTCGGTTGCTGTACCGGCGATATTGGCAAGGTCTTCCCTGGAAATATGCATAGAAAATTTACCTTCACTGTGCTTGTGATATTTATTCTGAAGAGTAATTAATGCATCTGCCACTCGTTTGCGCAACGAATTGTAGGCAAGGCCAAGCAACTGTTGCTCCCTGTCGGTTACATTTTTTGCAAGCAATTGAATAAACTTCCTGGTTACCTCTTTGTTGTTATTTAGCAGATACTCAAAATCTTCTTTTGGAATAATAGCTAGTTCACAGTCATCTATTGCTTCGGCAGATTCTTTGTAAATAGTTTCTTCCAGCAAAGCAGTATATCCTAAAAAATCCCCTTCATTGTACAAGCCAATCGTCAGCTCTTTGCCATCTTCATTTACCTTATACGTTTTTATTTTTCCTTTTAAAATGAAATATAGCCTTGCCGGGTGGTTGCCCTCTGAATAAATAAGCTGCTTCTTTTTATAATTATTTATACTCCTGTCTTCCGCCAAATGATCAAGGGCATCCTTACCGTTAAATTCATTTAGCATCTGCTTCATGCCGTCGGCTGTAGTTGCGTATTCTTTCCTAGCAGCTCGGTTTTTTTAAGGCGACGCTCTACTGCAGTTAATAATTCAAGCTCTGCAAAAGGTTTGGTGATATAGTCATCTGCACCCATTTCCATTCCTTTTCTAAGATCACTTCGCTCTGCCTTTGCACTCAAAAAGATAAACGGTACATGCTGCAACGATTCATTTTTATTTAACAGGTGCAATACTCCATAGCCATCCAGCACCGGCATCATAATGTCGCAAATAATAAGATCTGGCTTATTTTGTAGTGCCATCTCTACACCCATTTTGCCATTTTCGGCAGTATGCACTTTATAACCGGCAAGTTCAAGAATCTCCGCCGTATTTTCCCTGATCTCGATATTGTCTTCAATCAGTAATAATTGTATCATAGAAAAAATTTACGCTTTTAATTGTTCTGCAGTATTAAATGTAATAATAAATTCCGTACCCTTTTCCAGTTCACTTTCAAAGTATATCTGTCCATTCATTAATTCTATGTATTTGCTTACAATATGCAGTCCTAGCCCGGTACCTTGAATGTTAGTGGCATTTTTACCACGAAAAAAACGTTCAAATAAATGCTCCTGGTCTTCGGTAGAAATGCCCATGCCACTATCTTTTATACGAAGAGAAATATAGTTTTCTTTAGCTGTACTCACCACTAAAATAAGACCTCCCTCCGGGGAAAACTTGATGGCATTGGATAACAGGTTTATCAGCACGTTACGCAATAAAGAAGGATCGAGTGTTATCAATGTATCTCCCGCATGGGTTAGCACAATTTTTTGTCTTGGTTTTGCTATAGCCTGCAATTCGTTGCAAATAGATTGAAGCAGTTCCTTTATGTTGAACTCCACCATATGTGCCATCACTTTTCCATCTTCTATTTTTCCAATTGATAAAAACTCATTGCGCCAGTTGCCACCCTTCCGGTTGCCCGGCCGCCGCGCATCGCCAGCGGGGCGGGGTGCCTGCGGCTGCCACGCGGCAGCTTCGCGGCGGGGGA
>JANPNY010000786.1:0-14562 GCA_031427745.1 Chitinophagaceae bacterium
GAAACGTTGTGGCTCGTTCAGCTCATGCAGCGACGGGCCACAGCCGCAAGCAACGACTGAGCTGCCCGCGTGGCGACCACAGTAGCCGCCGAGACGATCCGTCGGAAGGGCAATACGCGAAGCCGGGGGACAAATCGTCGTTTGCATCTCGATGACGTGTTGGCAACTCAAGGGATATCGGTATTGGTTCCAGGGGGGGCCAATTCGACCCACTTGCCAGCGAGGCCAGCCGGCCCCCCTGTGATGTTCAGCCGTCTGCGACCCCGTCCTATGTCGACACTGATTGTTGCGCCGGAGCTACTGTTCGTATTCGTGTTGAGAGGCTGGCCAGTGATTTTGCTGAATGCTTTGCTAAAATAAACTTCTACAATAATATTAATGACGCCATTAGAATATTGTAAACAAAAAGCCGCGTATGGGCCCCGATTATGTTACCTATTCAATTTGTGATGTTACAACAACTGCACCCCAGCCATTATGTGCCAATGCGATATTGCATTTTTTAATTGCGCCGGGTATAAATATTAGTGGCAAAGTTTGGAATGATGCCAACGGCGATGTAAAAGATACAGGTGAACCTGCAACCAACGCCGGTGGGCAGCTATATGTAACCCTGGTAGATGATTTAGGATATGTTGTATCGGCTGTGGCAGTAGCAAATGATGGCACCTATAATTTCAACAATGCATCACCCGGTAAATACTATTCGCTGGTATTGTCAACTTCCCTGGCTGTACCAGGCACTCCATCAAATGGAGCATCACTGGCGAACGGTTGGATTAATACCGGTGAAACCAGAAATGGCATAATTGATTATGGCGCCTTTGGTGTTATTGATAACAGGCTATTTGGGTTTTCAAACGCTGCAAACATGAATTTCGGAATAGAAAAACTACCCAATTCAGATGCTTATTACATACATATCAAGCCACCGGTTGTGGGTCAGTTTATCACCTTAAATGGTGGTACCAATCCACCCATATTAAGTGGTAAAGATGCAGAAGATTGCGTCACCTATTGTACGCTTGAAGGTCGTACGGTATCAATAGATTCCATCCCATTAAATGCCAGCTTGTGGTACAATGGCAGTTTGGTAACATCCGGCCAGGTCATTAATAATTTCGATGCCTCGCAGTTTAAGGTAGAGATTACGTCTGTAACCATGGGGACCATGTTTACGATATTTTATTACTCCTTTATAGATGCAGCAGGAATGAAAGATCCTAACCCGGTGGTGTACTCATTAAACTGGTTGATTATTTTACCAGCCACTGGTTTAAATCTTACAGCAACACGGGTTGCAGATGATGTTTCGCTCAACTGGAAAACCATCAGCGAAATTAATTCCGAATATTTCGATATAGAGCGAAGTACAGATGGCAGGAATTATATTAAAATCGGCACACCTAAAAAAGCAGCCGGCACCAGTAACACCGAAAAGCAATATCAGTCGGCCGATAATATCAGGGATCTACAAGCTGCCAATATTTATTACCGGGTTAAACTAACAGACATTCGAGGCAAATATGCATACAGTAATGTGGCAATAATTAAACTACCTGAAAATGCTACCGTAAAGGCATTACCAAATCCTTTTGTATCTGCTATCACCATTAGCTTTACCGTTGAACAAAGCAGTACTTTTTTAATAAGGATGATGGACATGAGTGGCAGAACCGTATGGAGCGGTACACATAAAATAACAAAAGAAATGCCCAGGGTAACCATCAGCAACCTCGATGGATTAAGCAGGGGTATTTACCTGGTGGAAATTACCGATTTGCAATCAGGTAAAAAAAGAACGGTGAAATTAGAAAAAGCCAGGTAATAGCTGGCAAATAAAACGTTGCCTGGAAAATACCGGTTGATTTTTAACGTGAAATGATTTTTAAAAACTGATTAAGTATAAAACGCTATAGAATGAAGAAACAACTTTTATTAATGTGCTTTGGTTGCTTTTCAGCAACGCAAATTTTTTCGCAATCGCTGTTTACTTATGGCACCAATGAAGTAAGTAAAGACGAATTTGTATGGGCCTTTAAAAAAAACAGCACTCAAATTGAGGATAAGGATAAGTCTTTAAAAGCTTACCTCGATATGTATTTAAAGTTTAAACTAAAAGTGAAAGCTGCCAAAGAATTAAAACTGGATACTCTTGAACAGTTAAAATACGACCTGATGAATTTCCGGAGCAGACTGGAAACTGATTATCCTATTGATGTGAAAGAAGCGCTTGTTAAAACCAATTTTAAAAGAAATCCTGCTATAAAAGATGACCAACTTTTTCGCTTTGCAGATAGTGTAACTCTGATAAAAGAAACCCGTAAATACCCCATCGCTAAAGAAACAATTTTTTTTGTTGCAGGAGCCCCGGTGAAGGTAAGTGAATGGCTGAATTTTGTAAAAGAATACAAACTGAACTATACTGTTTACAACGGAGAAAGTTACACGGAACTGTTGGAAAAGTTTATAGCAGCAACGGTAACAGACTATTACCGCAAACACCTGGAAGATTACAATCCCGATTTTAAATACCAGTTGCAGGAATTTAAAGACGGTAATTTATTTTATGAAATAATGGGTAAAAAAGTATGGAATAAATCTACCAGCGACCTTACCGCTTTACAGGATTATTACCAGCATAATAATAATCATTTTTTATGGACCGAAAGCGCTGATGTAATAGTTGTAAATGCTAAAAGCTACGCCTATGCTGACTTTGCCTATCAAAATATAAAAGTGGGGCAGTATTGGAAAAAATTGGTTGAACAAAGCGAAGGCATGATAATGGCAGATTCTTCGAGGTACGAGGTATCCCAACTACCCATTAAACCCGGCACCAAACTGGTGGTAGGCTCTATTACAGAAGTTGTAAAAAGCAAAACAGACAATGGTGCAGGTTTTGTAAAAGTGATAAGGATTTATCCTGCCAGCATACAGCGAAACTTTGATGAAGCAAAAAGCCTGGTGATAAACGAATATCAAAAACAACTGGAAGAAAACTGGATGGGTGAACTCACCAAAAAATACCCGGTAAAAATCAATACGGCGGTGTTTGAATCGTTGTTAAAATAGATGGGCCTTTTAAAAAAATCACAGTAGTTTAATTTGATTTGTTTGGTGCTGATACAGTCATTTTAATAGCTTTATCACCTTGCTTGATTTTACAATAAAAAATGGTTGAATTTTTTTGATGTAAAATAAAACGAGCCTTCCATTTTTATTGGAAAGCTCGTTTCAGTGAACCTCTTTAACTTATCGTTGCTAAACAATCAACCCCTAATCAGCAATTGATTTACTTTATTATTTATTTTGGATTAACACCTTGCTTACGCTATTAATCGCATTTACTTTTAGTAAATATTCACCGCTGGCAACTTTTGAAACATTCACCGTATTTAAACCGTTCTTCAAATTCATTTTTAACACTACCTGGCCGGTTGAGCTGATTAAAACAGCTTCCGTGCTTTTGTTGTCGATGGTAATTATATTTACGTTTAACAAACCATTCTGTACAGGATTTGGATAAGTATTAATCTGTGTAGTTTTACAGTTAATAAACAAATGCTGTACAGGCGAATATTTGTATTTACCATCTTTGTCTATCATTTTTAAGCGGTACAAAACCCTTTTTGGTTCCGGCTTGTCCGGCTTAGGAGTTTAGAAGGTTTAGAGGGTTTAGAGGGTTTAGACTGCTAAGAGGGTTTAGGTTTGCAATAAATCGCTATTTTATTTACCAACAAAAATACCGACCTCTGCAGCCGGTATGTAACAAAAAATATTTATAAGCTATTAAATACTAAACGCCTTATCAATAATGGCCAATTGTTCTTTAGTATGTATTTTGGAATAGCCCGTAGCTGTAGATGCACTTGCACTGCGGCTTATAATATAAAAGTTGATGTTCTGTACATTCATCCGCAGATAGGTGGCAGCGCCCATATTCAATGGCTCTTCCTGCACCCAATGCCAGATGGCTTTGCTGTATTTGCTGTATAATGCATCCAGCTGTTGTTGTGGTAGTGGATAAATTTGTTCCAGCCGGATGATGGCCACGTCTGTTCTGTTTTCTTTTTGCTTCCTATCCGCTAAATCAAAATATACCTTACCGCTGCAAAGCAATACCTTCTTTACTTCGGCAGCATCTTTTACAAAACTATCATCCAGTATTTCTTTAAAACCCCCTGTTAAGAAATCAGTTTCAACACTGTAACTGCCCGGGTGGCGCAGGTTAGCCTTGGGCGAAAAATTTACCAATGGTTTTCTAAACGGCCAGGTTAACTGCCGGCGCAACAGGTGAAAGAAATTGGCCGCGGTAGTAATATTGGTAATAACCATATTTTGCTCGGCACACATTTGTAAAAACCTTTCCATCCTGGCGCTGCTGTGCTCCGGGCCCTGTCCTTCGTAGCCGTGTGGTAACAGCATTACCACGCTGTTCATTCGTTGCCATTTGGTTTCTGCAGCTGCAATAAACTGATCTATTATAGTTTGTGCACCATTACAAAAATCACCAAACTGTGCTTCCCAAAGCACCAGTGCATTTGGGTTTGCCATTGCGTAACCATATTCAAAACCTAGCACGGCATATTCACTTAACAGGGAGTTGTATATCCGCATGGGAGCCTGCGATTCTGTAAGATGGTCCAGCCGGTTGTAAGGGATATTGGTATTTTCATCGTGTATTACACAATGGCGATGACTGAAAGTGCCCCGTTGTACATCCTGCCCACTCATGCGTACATCTTTGCCTTCAATTAATAAACTGCCATACGCCATCAACTCGCCGGTAGCCCAGTCTATTTTGCGCTCATCGTTGTATAATTTTATTTTGTCCTGCAACAATTTTTCTACTTTTTTCAATGGCTTAAAATCTGCAGGCCATTTCATTAATCCATCAAACAACAACTTAAAACTTTCCTTATTAATAGCAGTAACCGGCGATTGATTAAAATCATTTTCATTGGCCCGACGCAGGGTTTTCCACCACAGTTCCGGCTTTTGAAAAGTGTAGGGCAAAGGGTTTTGCTTTACTTCATCGAGGCGCTCCTGCAAATCGGCCAGAAATTTCTTTTCCATATCCTTGGCCAGTGCCTGTGCATCCGGTTCGCCATTTTCCAACAGGTACTGAGTGTACACTTCCCTTGGATTAAGGTGCTTATCAATTAAAGCATATAACTGCGGCTGTGTAAACTTTGGTTCGTCACCTTCGTTGTGTCCATGCTTGCGGTAACAAACCATATCAATAAAAATATCACTGTTAAATTCCTGGCGGTAATGGGTGGCAATCTGCACTGCTTTTACAACAGCTTCGGGATCGTCGCCATTGATGTGAAATACCGGAGCCTTTACCATGGCGGCTATGGAAGTACAATAATCTGAGCTGCGGGCATCAGTAAAATCGGTAGTAAACCCAATTTGGTTATTGATTACAAAATGCACGGTACCACCGGTATAATACCCTTTAAGGTTACTCATTTGCAACACCTCGTACACTATGCCCTGTCCTGCAACAGATGCATCACCATGAATTAGTATGGGTAAAATTTTATCAAAGTCACTATTGTACAAAACATCTGCCTTGCTTCTTGCAAAGCCCACCACCAAAGGATCTACCGCCTCGAGGTGAGATGGATTGGGGCATAATTTTAAATTGATTTTATTGCCGGAGATAGTTTCTACTTCACTGCTAAAGCCAAGGTGGTACTTTACATCGCCACTACCCATGGTTGTATCCGGCGTAGCAGTACCTTCAAATTCACTAAAAATCTGCTCATAGGTTTTGCCCATTATATTGGCAAGGATATTTAACCTTCCCCGATGCGCCATACCTATCACTACCTCCTGCACATTATTAGAAGATGCTGTATTAATAATAGCATCCAAGGCTGCAATGGTTGTCTCCCCTCCTTCTAACGAAAACCTTTTTTGACCTACATATTTGGTATGTAAAAATTTCTCGAACATCACCCCTTCGTTCAGCTTTTGCAATATTCTCTTTTTTTGTTCCAACGGTACTGCTTCCTGCATAGTATGCTCAACGGCATTGATGATCCAGTCTCTTTTTCTTCTGCTGTTCACACTGCTGAATTCCACACCAAGGTTGTGGGTATAGCATTTTTGTAAATGAGTTACAATATTTCTAAGCGAAGTTTTTCCCAGTCCTACAAATTTTCCTGCTTCAAAACTGCTATCTAAATCAGCATCGCTGAACCCAAAGTTTTCTAATCCTAAATTTGCCTTACGGTCAATTCTTTCCCTGATGGGGTTGGTTTTGGCAATTAAATGCCCTTTGCGCCGGTAAGCTACAATCAACTGGTAAACACTAAATTCTTTTTCAATTAGAGCGGAGGTGATGGTAGGTACAGCTGCAGATTGGGCCAATGAAGCGGCACCGTTACTTTTAGCCACGTTGTTTTCTATAGCAAAATCGAAGCCTTCAAAAAATTTACGCAAGTCCACGTCAATACTATCGGGGTTTGCCAAATAATCGTTGTATAAATTTTCTATGTAGGCAGGATGTGCGTTCGTGATATATTGAAAATCCTTCATGACTAAAACAGGTTACAATTATTATTTAATTAAATCAATTTGACCGGGGGGCAAATATCGGTGAATTATACATGGTTTGTTGATAGAGAATAGCCAATTTTATAAAAACCAAATGAATGGATTTCACCTATTTTTGGTAAAGAAGGAAAAAAAAGTTGATTCAAAAACAGTTCATTTTTATTTATGCTGACAGAAATCCACCAAAATCAGGTGATTGGTACCTTTTTAATAAAATTACTTTGGCCAATGCTCTATTTATTAATGTATCCCCTATCTTTGCCGTCCGAAAATAAAAAACAGAAATAAATGGCAAATCATTCAGCAACTAAAAAAGATGTACGTCAAAGCCGCAAGCGTAACGAACGTAATCGTTATTATGGTAAAACTACCCGTAATGCAATCAGGGACATCAGGGCTATTGATGACAAAACAGCTGCAACAGAAAAACTTCCAACAGTTTCGTCTATGATAGATAAATTAGCAAGAAGAGGTACAATTCATAAAAACAAAGCGTCTAACTTAAAAAGTAAGTTAGCAAGAAAAGTGAACGCACTGGCTTTGGCAAAATAAATTATTACGTTTAAACTGATTACGCCTGTCAATTTCTGACAGGTTTTTTTGTTAATGATGATTTTCCGCACACGTTACTCGATTTATAATTACCAAAACTCAAACCACATGTTAAAAATTTTACCTTTAATTACACTGCTGTTTTTATGTAATACGGCCAATGCTCAAATACCGGTTGGTTATTATAACAACGCCTACGCTAGTGGAGTACCAAAAACCTGTGCAAATTTAAAAACTGCTTTATTTAATATTGTATCTACAGGAACAAATGTGTTGCCCTATAATTCATCCTCAACTTTCGACACCTGGGATGCAATTAATTCTATTGATACTCAGCGCAATGATGCCAATACTGCATTTATTATGTGGGACATGTACACTGATAATCCAACAGGTGCGGAATTGTATTCATTTACACCGGTTGCTGACCAATGTGGAACCTATAATGCCATTGGCAGCTGTTACAACCGGGAACATTCGTTTCCCCAAGCCTGGTTTGGCGCAGTTACACCAATGCTCACAGATATGCACCATGTGTTTGCATCAGACGGCATGAGCAATGGTAAACATGACAACTTTCCTTATGGTGAAGTTAGTGCATCCGCAACAGACTGGACATCACCAGCCGGCGCAAAATTGGGCACCTGTTCTTTTGGCGGGTACACCGGTAAAGTGTTTGAACCAATTGATGCGTACAAAGGCGATTTTGCAAGAGCAATGTTTTATATGGTAACCCGCTACCAAAGCTCGATGGCCGATTTTAAAACAAATAGCAATGCAGATTCAGTATTGGACGGCACTACCTGGCCATCGCTGGACAACTGGGCTATTAAGCAATGGTACAAATGGCATATCCAGGATCCGGTAAGCCAAAAAGAAATCAACAGGAATAACAAAATTTATGCTTTTCAAAAAAATAGAAATCCGTTTATTGACCATCCGGAGTTTGTAAAATTAATATGGGATTGCACTAATCTGCTACCGGTAAACCTGCTGGATTTTAAAGCCACCAAAAACAGCAATACGATTTTGCTGCAATGGACAACAAACAAAGAAGCTAATTTTAATAAATATGTTGTTGAACGTAGTACAAACGGAAAAAACTTTTATGCTATTGGCGATGTAAAAGGTAAAAACCTTGATAGCTATTCGCTGACTGACCAAAATTTACCAGATGCAAAAACTGCTTTTTACAGGTTAAAACTGGTTGATGTTGATGGCAATTATAGTTACAGTAAAATTGTATCTGTAAAATTACAGAATACATCATCTGGCATTATTATTTTCCCTAACCCTGCAATAAATGCAGTTACCATCAAATTACAGCAACCGCTTACGCTAAACAGTAGCCTTAAAATTACAGATCTGGAAGGAAGGGAAGTTATGAGAATTGCGATTGCAAATTCAGGTCAACAGGAAATTCCCATTAAAGTAAATCAATTACCTGCAGGCAGATATGTAGTCAGCATCAGCAATAACAAAAATATTTTGTACCAATCATTTGTAATTACTAAATAAGAGCAAAAATATCTTGTAAAAAATGCCACTTTTACGAGTGGCATTTTTTTGTGTTTTAATAAACCCCTGCATCCAAAAGAAAACAGCAATAAAGAGCTTTTACAAAAAGTAGCATCATAATTCCTACAAGGCCATGCCTGCATACCGTTACAACTATGGCGAATACATTCATCAAATGATAGAATAGAAAAATAAAGTGTAATAAAATAACATTTTTAAACAGTCTTCTTTCATTGGCCAGCACTGCTATTTATGCAGTAATTGGTCTGCCACAATAATATATATTTGTTTAAAAAATTCGCATGAGTGAAACCAATTATGCCATTCCGGTAAAATTCCGGAAGATGGAGAACCTGCACATTGTGTTCTGGTTGTTCAAAGATGTGAGCTGGTGCATGGTTTGGAGGCCATTAGGTATTGCAATGATTTTTCCTACTTTAATTATCGCCATAATAATTGCTTTAAGAACAAAACAATATATGAGTGAAGTGTGTCACAATCTTTCCATCGTTTTTTGGATAAGTGCCAACTCGTACTGGATGATCAGCGAATTTTTACAATTCGACAGCATCGTACTATTTGGCACATTTACTTACAAGCATATTGCCATTATACCTTTTACTATCGGCCTTTTAATACTTGGGTATTATTACTTATGGTGGAGGCCCCACAACCCTGATGTTGTTGAAACCATGTAAAAGTGATGAGGTAATTATTTATAAATGATTTTGTCGCACCCGAGCTTCATTTTATAGTGTGTTAGAAAACATACACAAAATAGCGATGTCTATTCCCGAATATTTGACGCAGTTAAAAATTACTTATCTAAATTATTAACCCAACTGTTTTGTATTAAAACGAATCTGTTGTGCATTATCATCCGGTTCAAAATATATTTGTGAAAATATTCCATTATTAACACAGGCACCAACATATTAGCGAGTCCTATCGAATACCTTAAAGGGGTAGGACCATTAAAGGCAGAACTGTTGAAAAAAGAACTCAGCATTTTTACCTTTAAAGACATGCTCGAGCATTACCCACTCCGCCATTTGGATAAAACCAAAGTTGACAGTATTGCCAACCTTAATTACAATACAGATTACACACAGGTAGCCGGCAAACTTATTCACCATGAAATTGTGGGTGAAAAAAGATCCAGAAGATTGGTAGCTTATCTCCAGGATGGTACAGGCGAAATAGAACTTACCTGGTTTCAGGGCATTGGCTGGATAGAAAAAACACTCGACTTAGGACAACGATATCTTGTATTTGGAAAGCTTGGTTTTTTTAATAACAAGGCACAAATTGTACACCCGGAGATAGAAATTTTTACACCGGAAAAGGCCGGTGGCAAAAACTTTCTGGATCCAATCTATCCCAGCACAGAAAAATTAAAAGCGAGGGGAATTACCGGCAGGGCTATTAGTAAGTTAACCTATGCGCTGTTACAACAATTATCCCCTAATAATTTCCCGGAAAATATGCCGGACAATATCATTAAGCAGTACCGCTTTATTTCCCGTTGGGAGGCTATTGGTCATATCCATTTCCCTGCATCGGAGGAGATGTACACCCAGGCAGTAAGGCGGTTAAAATTTGAAGAATTCTTTTTTGCACAGATACGGCTTGGGCTTATCCGGGGCGCCCGCCATCGCTTTAGCAAAGGCTGGACATTTGATAAAGTTGGAACCCTTTTCAATACCTTTTACGATAAACACCTTCCTTTTTTGTTAACCAATGCCCAAAAGAGGGTTTTAAAAGAAATAAGAAATGATATTGGCAGCGGCAGGCAAATGAACCGTTTGCTGCAGGGAGACGTTGGTAGTGGCAAAACGATTGTGGCCTTGCTTTGTATGCTGATTGCAGCCGGAAATACAAGACCAGATGATGGCCAGGCTTTTCAAAGTGTTTTGATGGCGCCAACAGAAATTTTAGCACAGCAGCACTTTAACAGCATTACAGAACTGGTAAAAGATTTACCGATAAATGTTAAACTACTTACCGGCTCATCAAAACAAAAAGAACGACGACAAATACTTGCTGCCTGTGTAGATGGTAGTTTGCATATTTTAATTGGAACACATGCTGTGATTGAAGAAAAAGTTCAGTTTTTAAATTTGGGATTTGCCGTGGTAGACGAGCAGCATAAATTTGGCGTTGCGCAACGATCTCAGTTATGGAAAAAAAACGTTTTGCCGCCACACATTTTAGTGATGACTGCAACACCTATTCCACGTACGCTTGCACTTACTGCATACGGCGATCTTGATTACAGTGTGATTGACGAACTGCCTCCGGGAAGGCAACCAATTATAACCTTGCACCGATATGAAAACAAGCGGCCGCAGGTAATGGATTTTATAAAAGCGGAAATTGCTAAAGGCCGGCAGGCATACATTGTTTATCCATTAATAGAAGAATCTTCTAAAATGGATTATGAAAACCTGATGAAAGGCTATGAAGAAGTGCAGTCCTTTTTTCCCGAACCTAAATACTGGATTAGTATGGTGCATGGCAGGCAGGCAGCAGATTTAAAACAAACAAATATGACCCGTTTTGTAACCGGCGATACACAAATAATGGTAAGTACTACCGTTATAGAAGTTGGTGTAAACGTTCCCAATGCATCGGTTATGGTAATAGAAAGTGCAGAAAAATTCGGGCTATCGCAGTTGCACCAGCTAAGGGGCAGGGTAGGCAGGGGGAGCGAAAAAAGTTTTTGTATTTTGCTTACGGGTAGCAAGGTTTCGTTGGATGCCAAAGAAAGACTAAAAATATTGTGCGCCACCAACGACGGCTTTAAAGTGGCTGAAAAAGATCTTGAAATCCGTGGGCCGGGAGAAATTGAAGGAACCCGCCAAAGTGGTAATTTAAACTTTAAATTGGCCAGTATTATCCAGGATAGGGTAATGCTTGAAGTAGCTAAAACAGTAGCTGTAGAAATACTTGAACAAGACCCTGATTTAAAAATGGCTGCAAATTTGCCGGTAACAAACTTTCTGCAGCAACAAAAGGGTAAAACGGCCTGGAGTAAAATTTCGTAGATGATTTTGTTGAATCATTAACATAAAAAATATACATCAAAGAACCATTATCAAATATTTTTGTATTATTATTCCGTAAATTGTTTAAAATATACTTCTTGAAAATTGCCACATTAATATTCCCAAAAGTTACCTTATTTATTTTACTACTTATTGCAGGGCACTCCTCATTTGCCCAATTGCAGTTTGTAGAAAACAAAGGGCAATGGAATAAAGAAGTGAATTTCAAAAGCGACATTCAAAATGGTTCCGTTTTTTTGCAACGCACTGGATTTATGGTTTTGCAGCACAATGCAAAAGATATGGAAGCACTTACGGAACAAATGCATGGTAGTAATAACACCACTGCAGTTGTCAATCTTCAAAGCCGCACAACACCCGGCAACAACGACAATAAGCCCATTACCATTCGTTCCCATGCATTCAAGGTGAACTTTGTAAAAGCGTCCGGCAATGTAGAACTTCATCCTGACAAGGTTTTGCCTACCTACAATAATTATTTTATTGGCAATGATACCAGTAAATGGAAAGGCTTTTGTAAAATTTACCAGGGTGTTACTTATAAGAATATCTATCCAAATATTGATGTTCGCTACTATACAGATCAGGGTACTCTAAAATACGATTTGATTGTAAACCCGGGTGGAAATGTAAATGATATTGCGTTGCAATTTGAAGGTGTAGATAAGTTAAGTGTAAAAAACAAAGAGTTGATAATTAGTACTTCATTAGGCGACGTGAAAGAGCTGTATCCATATACCTACCAGCTAGCAGATAAGGGAAGGCAAACACTGGATTGCAAATATGTGGTTGAAAATAATATTGTTCGATTTAAAGTTACCGGCTACGATAAAAATGCAACCTTAGTAATAGATCCTACACTTATTTTTTGTTCGTTTGTTGGCAGCAGCAGGGATAACTGGGGATATACAGCCACTCCGGGTCCGGATGGTAGCTTTTTTGCAGGGGGCATTTCTTTTGAAGGCGGTTATCCGGTTTCACCAGGTGCTTTTGACGAATCGTACAATGGCGGTGTTAACGAAGATGGAAATGGTGGGTATGATATTGGTATCATTAAATTATCAGCAGATGGAACTACCAGGTTATATGCTACCTACTTGGGCGGCAGTGCCAACGAACAGCCACATAGCATGATAACCGATGCACAGGGCAACCTGATTGTTGCAGGCAGGTCTAATTCACCCAACTACCCAAGAGTAACTCCACTCATTGGCCCTGGTGGCAAATACGATATCTTCATTACAAAATTAAATGCAACTGGCAGTGCCTTGTTAGGCTCAGTTGTTATTGGAGGTACCGATGATGACGGAGTTAATATCAAACCAAAATTTATTAATGTTCCCGCCCAGCCCCCAGGTGCTTTTGATACAAGGCGTAATTATGGCGACGATGCAAGAAGTGAAGTTATACTGGGGCCAAATAACAGTGTATATCTTGCATCATGCACACAGTCCGCCGATTTTCCTACGGCTGCATCTCCTATACAAACTACTTTCGGAGGTGGCCCTTCTGCCCTTCAACAGGATGGTGTTATACTTAATTTTAACAGCAACCTAAACACGTTACTTTTTAGCACCTACTTTGGCGGAAGCGGCAACGATGCCTGCTTTGTATTATCCATTAATCCGGTTACCGGTAATTTGTATGTAGGCGGCAGTACAACCAGTCCTGATATACCAGGAGATAAAACCGGCGTGATGAGCCCAACTTACCAGGGTGGTCTAACAGATGGTTTTGTAACAGCGATTACTCCCAACGGTAGTGCTATTATTAAAACAACTTACATTGGCACCAACGATAACGATCCTACGAGGGATGGAAATGATATGGTGTACGGCCTCAAATCTGACCGGTTTGGATTTCCTTACATTATGGGGACCACAACAGGTAACTGGCAGGCCTTCAATGCCACATTTAGTAACCCCGGAGGCAAACAATTTATCGGAAAACTTAAACAAGACTTATCAGGCTATGTTTACACCACCATGTTTGGTAATAATTCTGATATACCCAATATTTCACCGACAGCATTTTTGGTAGACAGGTGTCAGAATGTGTACGTTTCCGGATGGGGCGGCGTATTCAACAACAACAGGGGCTATCCCTGTGCAGGTACAGGAGGTTTAGAGTTTCTGATAACAGCGGGAGCAATTAAAGCAAATACAGACAGAAAAGATTTCTTTTTTTTCGTGCTGGAAAAAAATGCTACCAGCCAATTGTACGGTACATTTTTTGGACAAAACAATGGCTTTGATGATCACGTAGATGGCGGTACCAGCCGCTTTGACGAAAATGGTATTATTTACGAGGCTATATGCGCCAACTGTAATAATACGCCCAATATATTTTTTCCCACAACACCAGGTGTGTGGGCACCCAGTAATTTATCTACCGGATGTTCTGAGGCAATGGTAAAAATTGAAATGAATTTTGGAGGGGTGGGTGCCAGCGTAAAAGCTACCATTAATGGCGTGCTTGATACGATTGGCTGTGTACCACTAACAGTTAAGTTTACCGATACGCTTGCAAAAGGTAAAAGTTATGTCTGGGATTTTGGAGACGGTACCGCAGCTGTTAAAACTTTTGCGCCGGTTAATTCCATCTCACATCAATATAATTCAATTGGTAGTTTTCGTTTAAGGCTTGTATCTATAGATTCTACTACCTGCAATATCAGAGACACTTCCTACATAACTATTACAGTTTCTGATAGAAATGTAAATCCTTCTTTTATTCCGAAACGAATACCACCATGTAATATAAATAAGTATACTTTCGAAAATACTTCTACAACCATTGATGGATCTTCGTTTGCTCCTACATCTTTCGTGTGGGATTATGGCGATGGTTCTCC
>JANPNY010000787.1:0-1587 GCA_031427745.1 Chitinophagaceae bacterium
TAAGGACAGTAAGCGCAAATAAGGTAATAAGGTTCACTGCTATAGGTATATTTTTCTACTAAGGTTAAAGAAAAACCTTAGTAGAAAACAGAATAAAAAATCCAATAACCTTATTACCTTCTTAACTTAATGACATTGCCCTTCGGGAGACAGGGGGCTACTTAAACGCATTTAACCCCGTAATATCCATACCTGTAATCAACAAATGTACATCGTGGGTACCTTCATACGTAATAACACTTTCCAGGTTCATCATGTGGCGCATAATGGGATATTCGCCTGTAATGCCCATTCCGCCCAGCATTTGCCGGGCATCCCGTGCAATGTTGGTGGCAATTTCGCAGGCATTTCTTTTGGCCATGCTCACCTGTGCCTGTGTAACTTTTCCTTCGTTCATTAAAGTGCCAAGCCGCCAGTTGAGCAACTGTGCTTTGGTAATTTCTGTAACCATTTCGGCCAGCTTTTTTTGCTGTAACTGAAAGCCTGCAATAGGACGGCCAAACTGTATTCTTTCCTTACTATATTCCAACGCAATGTAATAGCAATCCATGGCAGCACCAACGGCGCCCCAGGCAATACCAAACCTTGCCTTGGTCAGGCAACCCAACGGACCTTTTAATCCCTTAACATTGGGCAATATATTTTCTTTTGGAACTTTTACATTGTCGAACACCAGTTCGCCGGTAGCACTTGCTCTTAAACTCCATTTGCCATGCGTTGTTGGCGTGCTAAAACCCTCCATGCCTCTTTCTACAATTACACCCCGTATATCGCCGGCATCATCCTTGGCCCACACCACAGCTACCTGTGCAAAAGGCGCATTGCTAATCCACATTTTGGCACCGTTTAAAACAACATGATCCCCTGCATCTTTTATGTTGGTAAGCATACCACTTGGGTCGCTGCCGTGGTTAGGTTCTGTTAAACCAAAACAGCCCAGCCATTCGCCACTGGCCAGTTTGGGTAAATATTTATTTCGCTGTTCTTCGCTGCCGTATTGATAAATGGGAAACATCACCAGCGATCCCTGCACCGATGCAGTGCTTCTCACACCGCTATCACCTCTTTCCAGTTCCTGCATCATAAGACCATAACTGATATAATCCATACCGCCGCCGCCATATTGCTCGGGCACCGTAGGACCAAAGCAACCCAGCTCACCCAATTGCTTTACTATCTGTTGCGGAAATTCTGCACGCTGTGCGTAGTCCTCAATAATGGGGCTAATTTCTTTTTTTACATAGCTGCGTACGGTGTCCCTCACCAGCTTGTGCTCTTCCGTTAACAGGTCATCAACGTTGAAATAATCCGGGCTTTGAAAATTATCTGTTTTAGCGGCCATCGTATAGTTTTTTTTTTGAGCCCGGCGGTTGTGCAAGCATTCAGCTTCATTGGCGTCGCACTCTTGTACATAAAATCTTTATTGACCTTTTATTCCAATATCCGGAGATACAAAAAATATATTTCATCTACTATTGTATTGCCGACAATTGGTTATAAGTCGCCGCAAATATAGGGTGGTTAGGCCATTACCTTATAATTTGTTGTACATTCAGCATCACAATTTTAAAACTAAAAGACTTTTTG
>JANPNY010000788.1:0-5981 GCA_031427745.1 Chitinophagaceae bacterium
CATCCTTTTCGTAGGGCGTCCTGGTAATTTTCCAATCTGATTGTTTGGTATCCCAAATTACTAAAACCATCGTGATGACGGGTAATGAAAGTGATGTATTTCATGCCGGCTGCTTTGGCAACAGCCACCCATTTTTTTGCATCAAAATTTTGCGGATTAAAAATATTAATCAGCTTTCCGTAATCGTTTACCTGTATGTTACGGTTGTTCATCACCCACTCTCCATGTCCCAATACGCTGGATGCACCCCAGTGGATAAACATCCCAAACTTATTATCCTGAAAAACTTGTCTTGCTGCAAGGTTTTGTGCAGAGGGGCTGTATACCTGAGCATGGGAGACAGTAATAAAAAAAATTAACAGGAATAAACTGCAGATGGTCTTTTTCATATGTTTAGTTTTTGGCGTTTTAATTATTAAGATTTACAAAGCCACCGTCAATTAAATAATTATTACCGGTTATAAATGCTGCTTCATCGCTGCACAGATACAATGCCATTGCAGCAACTTCTTCCGGCGTACCCATTCGGCCAATGGGCTGAGATTTAGATAATTTTTCGAACATTTCAGCTTCTTTTCCGGGGTAATTTTTTGCTATAAATCCATCAACGAATGGCGTATGAACTCTTGCCGGCGAAATACAATTGCACCTGATATTGTGCTGCAGGTAATCCTTTGCAATGCTCAGCGTAATTGCGTGAATAGCACCTTTACTCATGCTGTAAGCAAACCGGTCGGTAAGGCCTACCAATGCCCCGATAGATGCCATGTTAAGAATAACGCCACCGCTGTTTTTTTTCATTAACGGGATGGCCGCATACAAACAATGGTAAGTGCCTTTTACGTTCACTGAAAAAATTTTATCAAAATCTGCTGCACTGGTTTGCTCCACATTACCCACATGGGCGATGCCTGCATTGTTCACCAATATATCTACTTTTCCAATCAAGTTAAACACCTCATTCACTTGCTGCTGGTTGGTTATATCAATACTATGAGCAACCGCTTCTCCACCGTTCATTACAATCTCCTCCACTACTGCTTTAGCCGCTGCGATATTTAATTCAATGATGTGAATAACCGCACCTTGCTTTGCAAATAGCAAAGCGATTGCTTTGCCAATGCCGCTGCCAGCACCTGTTATCACTGCTATTTTATCTTTTAGGCCAAACATCGGTTTCAATTTTTTCTGTGAAGAGAAAGTCTTGCCCCGCCTGGTAAACCAGGCGGGTTAGGGACTATTTTGTCATTCATTACCATGACACTTAACAAATATTATTATCCTGCTTAACAGCATTTTTTATCGCTATCGATTGTTATAAACTAACACCTCTTTTCCATGGAATAAAATCATCTTGCCCCAGCAATACTGCCTTGGGTATTACTTCCCCGCTTGCTGCCCGTATTACATAATCCAGTATCACTTCTCCCATTTCTTCAATGGAGGAAGTTCCTTCAATAATGCTACCTGTATCTATGTCGATGATGTCACTCATGCGTTTGGCCAACTCTGTGTTGGTAGCAATTTTTATAACCGGACAAACAGGGTTTCCGGTAGGCGTGCCTAAACCGGTTGTAAATAAAATGAGGGTGGCGCCGCTGGCAGCTTTTCCTGTTGTAGCTTCTACGTCGTTGCCCGGTGTGCAAACTAAATTCAATCCGGGTTTTACAGTAGGTTCTGTATAATCCAGCACGTCTGTAACAGGCGATGTGCCAGCTTTTTTACAGGCCCCGATACTTTTTATAGCATCCGTAATCAGCCCGTCTTTGATATTGCCGGGAGATGGATTCATGTGAAATCCGGAACCAACCGCATGGGCTTGTTGATTGTAGTCATTCATCAAGTGCATAAATTTTCTTGCAACAGTTTCATTAACCGAGCGGTCAATTAAATCCTGCTCTGCACCACATAATTCCGGAAATTCCGCCAATAAAACAGTTCCTCCCAAAGCCACTAGTAAATCTGCACAATGGCCTACGGCAGGGTTGGCAGAGATTCCGCTAAAACCATCGCTGCCACCACATTTTACACCAACGCACAGTTTACTTAAAGGGGCGGGATGGCGTTCTGTTTTATTGGCTTCTATCAGTTGCAGAAAAGTTTGCCGGATGGCATCTTTAATTAAAATAGATTCACTTTCGCTTTGTTGTTGTTCAAATATTATCAAAGGTTTTTCAAACGAAGGATTGCGTTGTTTTAAATCATTCAGAAAATTGGTTACCTGCAGGTGCTGGCACCCAAGACTCAATAGTGTAATGCCTGCAACATTTGGATGATCGGCATAGGCGGCTAATAATTTACCGAGTGTTGCTGCATCCTGCCGTGTTCCGCCGCAACCGCCCTGGTGATTTAAAAATTTAATGCCATCTATATTGTTAAATAAGCGATCGCTTTTTTTAGTGATATTATCAGGGGATAAATTAATGCTGTTTATATCTTCACCGTTTTTAAATGCCTCTACCAACTGATGAGTATAGGCTTTATAAGTTTCAGTTACTGCATACCCTAATTCATTGTGCATTGCTTCTTTTATTACATCCATGTTTCTGTTCTCACAAAAAACGGTTGGGATAAATAGCCAGTAATTAGCGGTGCCTACACGGCCATCTTTTCGATGGTATCCATTAAAAGTTGACTGGCTGTATTTACTTATATCGGGTGCCTGCCATTTAAAAGATACATCCCGGTAATCAAAACTATCGGTTGCATGTTTGGTATTGTCAACTGACATGCGGCTACCCCTTACCACCTGTTGCTGTATACTTCCCACCGTTGCTCCATACATGATTGCTTTTTCACCAACGGGTAAGTCTTGTATAAAAAATTTATGCTTTGCAGGAATGTCATCGATTAAACGAAAGCTCTCGCCGAGCCAGGTTATTGATGTGCCTTTTTCCAGTGGCTTTAAAGCTACCAACACATTGTCCCGCAAATCAATCTGTAAAAATTTATCGCTTGTTTTTTCCATTGGCTAAACAATTGGTAGCAGCAATCGAAAAATGAATGCCGGCTATTTTGATAAAGGTAAATAGCCAGTGATGTTGCCGGTTTGTTTTTTTTACCCAACTCTTACACTTTATTGGCATAAAAAGAAGAGATTTGGAAACAAAATAATCAATATCGATGAACCCAAAGCTTTTAAAAGTTAATACGCAACCCAATCAAAGTTTTAGCATAAGGCGGGATGCGGTGCCTTATTTTTACAACAGCTGGCACTTTCATCCGGAAATGGAACTGGTACACATTCAAAAAGGGAGCGGCATACAATTTATCGGCGATAATGTGAGCCGGTTTAAAAAAGATGATCTTATTTTGGTTGGCTCCAATATTCCACATTTATGGCGATGTGATGATGCTTATTTTCAGCAGGATTCAACCTTAAAAGCCATTGCAACTGTTGCACATTTCAGCGAAAACTTCTGGGGAAACGATTTTATTAACCTTCCGGAAAACAAGAAAATAAAAGAGTTGATTATTACTGCTAAAAGAGGAATTATTATTAAGGGGAAAGCAAAACCTATAGTGGCGAATTTAATGCAGCAAATGCTGCATGCAGAAAATACAGACCGGATAATACTCTTGCTGCAAATATTAAAGAGCATTAGTGAAGTCAGCAAAGCCAATACACTGCTTGTATCGAAGGGTTTTGAGCCCAGCCTCGAAATAAAGGAAACAGAAAGAATTAACAATATTTACACCCACTCCATTGCAAATTTTAAAGGGAAAATAAGTTTAAATACTATTGCTAAAATTGCCAACATCAGCCCCAACTCGTTTTGCAGGTATTTTAAATCGCACACCCGAAAAACATACAACCATTTTTTACAGGAGCTGAGGGTAGGCCATGCCTGCAAATTACTAATACAAAACAAACTAAACATTACACAGGTATGCTACGAAAGCGGATTTAACAACGTGACCAATTTCTACAAATCGTTCAAAAAAATAACCGGTAATTCTCCGCTTGAATATCAAAAGCAATATCTTTCAAACGCAGAAATTTAATGCTGTATGTCAGGCCATCAATTTTGCATCACAACAGTGGGCGGCTATTTTAATGGGTAGTTGACAAAGAAGCTACTGACAAACCAGCATTCAAATTTTCTAACCCAAGTTGATGAATGGCTGTTTAGTTTAATCGGAACATTAGGTAAAAACAGGGACTTTTTTTCATAACTTCAACATTAAACAATTTAAAAAACAATTGTATCATGCGCAAATTTTACGTCTTTATCGCACTGCTTTTTTCCCATCTGATCGTTGCTGCACAAAACAAACCAATTGCTACCGCAGACCTTATTTTATTTAATGGCCGTGTGTGGACGGGTAACGAGGAGCCTGCATTTACAGAAGCAGTTGCTATAAAGGGGAACAGAATTTTACAAACAGGAACTTCCGCAGCAGTTAAAAAGATGGCGGGTAAAGCTACCAGGGTAATTGATTTAAAAGGACGTCTGGTTACAGCAGGTATTAATGATGCGCATGTGCATTTTTTATCCGGGTCGCTAAGTTTATCTGCCATTGATTTAAATGAATGCAAAACCGAACAGGACGCTTTAAACATTGTAGCAGCCTTTGCAAAAAAACATCCTGAAAAAAAATGGCTGACCGGATTGGGGTGGCAGTACAGCATCTTTCCGGGCAGTATGCCCACAAAGAAAGGGTTGGATAAAATAAGCAGCACCCGGCCCATTTACATAAGAGCTTATGATGGGCATAGTGCGTGGGTAAACAGCAAGGCGCTTGAATTGGCAGGTATTAATAAAGACACTAAGTTTGAAGGCTTTGGTGAAATAATAAGAGATGCAGATGGAGAACCAACCGGTGCTTTAATTGAAGGGGCAAAATATTTGGTAGGCAAATTATTACCCGAACCAACGAGGGAAGAAAAATTAGCTGCTTTACGCCAGGGCATGCAATATGCTGCTGAACATGGCATGACGACCATTCAAAATGCCAGCGGAGATTTGGATGAATTATCATTGTACGAAACGCTGTTAAAAAACAAAGAACTTACCATTCGATATGGTGCTGCATTTAGTGTAGGTGAGCAAACGACAGATGCAGATATACAAACTTTTGTGGCTGCAAGAAACCGCATTGGAAAGAGCCCGCAATTGCGTGCCGGTTCTATAAAATTTATGCTGGATGGTGTGATAGAATCGCACACGGCACCCATGCTGGAACCATACAGTGACGTACCAGCCGATAGTAAACTGGCCAATAGCGATTTCGCCATTCCGCTGGAGCGCTACAGGAGCCTGGTGACAAAACTTGATAAAGCAGGGTTTCAAATTTATACACATGCCATCGGCGACAGATCGGTAAGAGAAGTATTGAATGCGTATGAAAATGCCCAACAGATAAATGGTGTAAGAGATAGCCGCCATCGTATTGAGCACATTGAGCAAAGTTCGCCGGATGATTTGCCGAGGTTTGCAAAGCTGGGCGTGATGGCTTCGATGGAGCCCATTCATGCGGATCCGGGAAGTGTGGAAGTATGGTCGAAAGCAGTGGGCGAAAAAAGATTACCGCATGCGTTTGTGTGGGCTTCTATGTTGAAAAATAAAGCGCACCTTGTTTATAGCAGCGACTGGCCAGCCTGCTCAAACCCCGATCCCATAAGAGGTTTGCACAATGCAGTTAACCGCCGCACCATTGATGGACTGCCGGAAAACGGCTGGGTATCTGAGCAAAAAATTTCCATTAAAGATGCGTTGATTGCCTATACCCAGGGGGGTGCTTTTTCTTCTTTTGACGAAAATGAAAAGGGTAAAATAATGCCGGGCTACCTGGCGGACATTATCGTTTATTCTCAAAACCTTTTTGAAATAGCGCCCATGGATACTTATAAAACCAAGGTTGTGATGACAATTTTTGACGGGAAAATTATTTATGAGAATAAGGGATTGATGAAGTAGAATATCTTTAAAAGTGGATGTTGCATTTTGGACGCTGAATTAACAGCGCTAAAAAATAGC
>JANPNY010000789.1:0-3439 GCA_031427745.1 Chitinophagaceae bacterium
AGGTGAAGATGTGCGGCTATTAGAGAGTTGGTGGCAAGCACTACATCTCTATAATTTCAAGGTGTGGACGTTCTCTAAAGTCATCTTTTTTAAAATCATTGGAAACGATAATAATTTCTGGACGTTCAATTTCGGTAGACATTTGACCTCTTTTATTTATCATCAAAAACGGTGTAGTTATTAGCAATGTTATTTCAGCAAGATTTTTTTTACCTGTTAAGCCATCCATTACAATAACTTCTGTTTCGGTTGTTACCGATTGATACAAAAAATTGTTGTCTAAGTTTAGAGAATCTAACCAAACAGTCTTCTTTGACGCTGTAAGCTCTTTTGCTTTTTGTGTTTTACCAGTTGATTGATTTCCGGTAATGATTGTTACTTTTTTCATTTTATTTTTTTAAATTTTGAAAAATCTGCGATTACCAAAATCATCATTATTTATTTCAGTATCGCCACTATTTTGTTGAATAAAAAATACTTTAGAAGTTTTATTTATTTTGCCATGCCTGCCACCAACAGGGGGTTTGCCAAAATACGGGCGGACGAAAGTTATCTTCGGCTTTTTGTAATTCTATTGTACTTCATATCGGGCTGGACATTATCTATTTAGCTTTTTGTTGTTATCTTCATCATTAGTTTTTCAATCAGCAGCAGTTCCGGGCGGACGGAATACTAATTCCCGTACTTCGGCAAGCCCTGTCCGTTGCCAGCAATACTACCAGTTTGCTATTCGTAGCTTGCTGACATGCGTTTTAAATCTTGCTTCCTGATTTTTAAAATGAACTGGTGACAACTCTATACCTGTAAAATCAAATCCCATATCATAAGCAGCAATACGGCTGCTTCCACTTCCTAAATGCGTGTCTAAAATATTATCACCTTCATTTGCGTAATGGTTTAAAAGCCATTTGTAAAGCAATACTGGCTTTTGTGTAGGGTGTATTTTCTTTTCATTCAGTTTTTTATTACCCTGCATTATGTGTCCTTCTTTCAGGCTCTTTCCTTGCATCATTCCATTCCACATAAAACGAAGTAAACGAACGCTATCATGTAAGCTGCAGTATGCTTCTTCGCAATCCGAAAAAGAACTATCACCATTTACTTTATCCCAAATAATTCTGCCAGTTCCAAAAATGTGTTGATAATAATTGCAGCCCCAAATAATCTGATTTTCAGATACCCGAAAAAGTTCTTTAAAATAATCTTCGCCTGGTATCTGCCATGTTTCAGTTACTGGGTAATCAATTCTTTTTACGCCTTTATTAGAAATTTTCTGTCCATAGTATTGCCGTTTTTCTGGGCCTGTAAAATATGGAGGGTCAACAACTGCAAGTTTATACTTCTTATCTGGCCAGCTTTTCATTATTGCGACAGCATCCCCTTCTATAGCCGTACTGCTGGCAACATGGTTATTGCCAAAAGTGGGGCGGACGGAACCGCTATAATCAATTTGTTCGCTTATCATCTTTAGAATATTTTGCTACTGGTCATTTGTAATTCTATTATCCGCACCTGCAGCAATACTCGCTCGTTGGCGGAAACCCATACCAGTCTTTTAACTCAACCCTTTTCTTTGTTCTTTATGCAAATGCTTTGACACATTTGATATTGCTTTTTTCAAAAACGACATCTTGTGTTGTTTTAAATTTTCATCTGGGTAATATCTTTTAAAATCAAAAAAACCATTTACGCCAAATTTTTTGCAAGCAAAATCAAACGCTTTGGCTTCTGTTTTTGACTCAATTATCCTAAATTTTTGTGTTGACTTTTCCCACATTGAATATTTCATTTTCATAAAAACATTTTAATAAACTACGTACTATACTTGCCACATTTTTTACATTTTAACACATTATTATTAAAATGTATCGTCTTTTGGTGCCGGCAATGTGGGTTCCTCAAAAATTGTTATGCGGTCTCCTTCTTTTTTAAAGTTTTCTCTTAACCAATAACCGTCCCGGCTTTGGGTGGCTCCCTTCCAGGGCTGGCGTTGTTTGTCTTTTACAATACCTAAGCGTTTAAGGGCTACCGATAAATTTTGAGGAAAAATATTTAGGCCGCTGGCCTTTTTTATTACGCTGAGTATTTCGGACGGGGTGTAAAATTTAGCTTCCCAATTGCTTTTATCTACCTGCTCAAATAGTTTGCTAAAATAATCCTGCTCGGCACTGATGGCACTGTAATGGTTGTTTATTTGGTTAATGGTGTGTTCATCCGTTTTATCAAAATAATGGCGCAACTTATCTACCTTATACATTTTATAAACCTGTAACCAAACCTGGTCAATGTCAACTGCTTTGGCGGCTATCCAGTCTATTTTTTTTTTCTCAAACGTAAGATACCGGCGGTTTTGACTGTCTCTAAAAATATCAGTATTGTTTACAGATCCGCAAAAATTTACACGCCGGATCCGCTTGTTTTCATCACGCCTATAACTTTTACGATTGCTTACAAATGGGGCGGTAATGAGTGATTTAATTGCTCCAAAATCTTTATGTAAAATACCATCTAACTGGTCGTCTATATTACAAATTATTTTTTCGGCCACAATGTTGGCCGTAATGTTATCTGTAAGCTCTGGCCGTATGTGGCCGCAATGGATATAATCCGAAAGGGAGGGAGGGCAAAGATTGTTTAGCCAGGTAGTTTTAAATGTACCATGTTGCTCACTTAGCAGCAGTAACATTACATGGTTGGCGGCATCGCCGGTGGTACATGCTACGCTGGCAAGCATCCAACGGGTAAAAAGCAGTGTAAATACCTCCCTTAGTTCAAAATTATCAATGGTAATATCTGCAATGGTTACGGTGTTGATGAGTTGTGTAAGATGGTCCCGGCCATCCCATTTATTATTTTTAAAAAAATCATCGAAGGGGTTAAAGTTTTGCGCCATTATATCGGTGTCGATAATTTCGTACAGGGCGTTTACGCTTGGGCACTCGCCTTTGCCCCTAAAATCGGTACTGAGTTTAAACTCACGGCGAATGCTTTTTACAACCCGTTCTTTCATATCTTCCCACGGCTTGTGCTTGTGCTTGTACTCAAAAATGTCACGAACTCTGTTGAACCTAAACTGGTAGCCCAATTCTTTTATAAATTCCTCTTGCCTTATTATTACCGGCCTCTCTACGTCATATTCCAGCGGCTCTATTTCTTCTACTTCGTTTAAAATATCGGTTGTGTTGTTTGCCATGTGGTTGTTGGGTTGTTTAGCGGTCTTTTAATGTCATGTACGGCAACAGGCTAAGGTCTAAACCTTTGCTTGCTGCATAATTGCGTAGTACCTGGTGATCGTGTAAAAGTGTTTGGTGCTTATGCTGCAAAATGTTGTTGGCCTCTAGCATATCCCTTTGCAGTTTTATTAAATTTTCGGTATCATCAATAAAATCCTCCATTATATCTATGCCCTGGCGCCTGATGGCAACAGCCTTTTTATTAG
>JANPNY010000790.1:0-15101 GCA_031427745.1 Chitinophagaceae bacterium
ATTTGCCAATTTCAGACTGTCGTACATGGTTTTAAAACGGACGCTCCAATCGGTGGTACCACCTAACTCAAATAAGTCGATAGCTTTAAACATCAACGCATGTCTTAGTTCCGCATGATCTAAATTTTCAAAAATATAAATGCCGAATTTTCTCTCGGGGATTTGTGCATGGATGGCAACTACACCTGCCAGGCTGCCGGTATGAAAATTAAGTTTATGCCCTTTATAATCCTGCTGAAACCAGCCCATAGCATAGGTAGTAAAGACGGGTTTTGTAATGGATTGGGTGGGATAAAATCCATCGGCAGGCACAATTGTTTTTGGTTGCAACAGGTACTGCCAGGTGGCAGGTTTTACCAATCGCCTATTTTTATATTTGCTGCTATCAATCATACATTGCATCCATAAAGCGATGTCGTCTGCACAACTATTTACGGAACCTGCCGCGGCAATTGCATCTGCTGTTCCCATTTCTACCCGTGTTGGTTTATTGTTAATTAAAAAATGTGGCATTGCCTGGTTTTCATTTTTTACATCGCTCAGCAATGCTTTTGTATGCCGCATTCCCAGCGGATCAAAAATGTTTTCTTTTATAAAAATATGCCATGGCTTACCGGAAACTTTTTCAATTACTTTACCTGCCACCAGGTAAAAAATATTTTGATAGATGAAGGATGATCGAAAAGAATAGGAAGGTTTTACCAATTGCATTTTGGCAAGGATTTCATCTGAGCTAAGTGTGTTATCTCCCCATAAATAATCGGTATTGCCCACGCCGGAATTGTGCAGGAATAAATCCTGTATAGTCAATTCTCTTGTAACATAGGGATCATATAATTTAAAATCCGGCAGGTATTTTATCACAGGGTCGCTCCAGTTAATTTTGCCTTCATCGGCTAAAATTCCCATGCAAACTGCTGTCATGGCTTTAGTAGTGGAAGCACATACAAAAATTGTTTTTGTGTCTACTTTTTTGTTGGTGCCAATTTCTCTTACTCCATATCCTTTCGTAAAAATTATTTCGTTGTTTTTTACAATGGCAACCGACATGCCCGGTATTTGCCAGTCCTGCATTGTTTTTTGTACATAGCTGTCAAATTCGTTAATATCCGCCAGTAATGACGACTTGCTATTTTGAGCAACGCCGTTTGTAAATGCCCCGGTTAAACAAAGGATGGTGAAGAGGTTTTTCATACTGTTGTTTTAGAAATAATATTTCTGAATAAAAGAAACAAATAATCAAAGTTTGTTTCAACAGCCATTTTTTGGAATGGCAAAATCGTTTACCGGGAAGCTGGCTAGCGCCCGAATTTGTACAAGGCTAGTTGCAAATGCCAATAGCAATAGCAGCGATTTTAATCTCATCATTCGTTTTAGTTTTGGTAAAAAAGCGTTTAATCCTGGAAAAGAGCGAAAGTTATATAAATTTCATTACCGCTGATGATATATGATGAACAGTAATTTGAAAAGAAGTTCGAAAAACTGTGGAAAATAGTTATTGATTAAGACCTTTTATTTTTAGAAATATCGTGTTCATTAGTAGGCGAAAGAGTTGAATTTTATTTTTAATTTTAATAGCTGAATTATAAATAAGCTATTAAAAATGAAGTTAATGATCAGCAAAATTATAAATGCAGGCCCTTGAAAAATTGTATTGTTTAATAGGCTAACTTTGGCAACTTACTCTTATACCGACATCCGATATGATAAAAATAAAGGCAGTTGCTTTCGTTTGTATTTTTTTCTTTTATATAGATTCGTTTTCACAGGTTAAGACTGATACAATGATTTTTGTCAATTATGCAGATTCAGGTTTAAGAATCAAAAACTTAAATCCATACTTCACCCTGCATGTGGATTCAACCTTAAAATACCAATACGAAATCAACAGGGAACAAGAGAAATATTATTGGTTTTTAAAGAATTCTCCTGTTGGTCTTAAGATAAATAAAGACAATGGCACACTGACTTTTAAAGCTGAAAAATCTTATTTTCTCAGTGGCAGGCTCAAGTATGATTATGAGTATAAAATTGCCTTAAGGGTTCAAAATCTTAATGACCCGGAAGACAGGGTTGATACAAGTTTTACGTTGCTTTTTTATAATACGGAAATTATTCCTTCCTGGGTAAAACCTACCGTTACTAAAACACTTTTTATAGATGAAGGTGACACCGTAAGTTTTAAGTTGCAGTGCGATAATGGAAGTTTCCCGATTGAAGAAATTACGTATCTCAGTAATTACCCGGTTAAGTCTTTAACCCCGGTTAATAAATGTAATGATGATTTTACCTGGTGTGCTCCTTTTGATTTTGTAAAAAACGGGGATAAAAATAAGGAGAAACAACTGGAGCTTTTTTTTATCGGAACTAATAAGTTTCACAATACCGATACTGCTGCCATTTTAATAGTGGTAAGAGAAAGCATTAACTATCCCCAGCAATTACTTGAATTTGAAAAATTAAGGTCGGATGCGGACAAATATGTGCTGCAACTAAAGAGCAGTTTCAGGCTGGTTGATAAAAAAATAAAGAAAAATAAATCTGCCCGAACAACATTCGATCTTGTTTCTGCATCTACTGTATTAAGCGGAGCTGTGCTCTCGTCGTTGCCCGGCGATAACCAGGCTGCATCCAAGATAATGCCGAGTGTGGGTGTGGCATTGGTGCCAGTAAAAGAAGCAGCTGCGCCGCTAAATAATTACGATCAAAATACAGCTACCCTAATACGAAGCAGCATTAAAAGACTGGAGTATTTATTGGCTGATAATATGTTGGTTGGAGAAAGAGATCCTGAAATTTTAAACAAATCGAGGAAGTTAAAGGAGGAATTAAAGCAAACTCAAATTCAATTAATCGACATACCTATTGCAGAAGAAAATACCAGCTCTAAAGAATTAGATGCGTATTTCAACGACCCCAAAATAAATAAAAAGTATAAAGTTAAAAAGTAAAAGGACGGTATTTATTTGCATACACTTACTCTTCTTCTGTGAATCTTACAAACAGCGCATTTTACCTGATTAAAAGTAAATTTCCACTCTTTGTATTTTCCCTGCACTCATTTTTTATTTTCAGGTAATAAACAAAATTACCGCTATTCTGACGCTGCCCGTTATAAGTGCCATCCCAGCATTGGTTAACATCTGTTGTAAAAAATACCCGCTGACCCATTCGGTTAAAAATAGCCAATTGAAAATTCTTTAATCTGCCCTGCGGCTTTATTTTAAAGCAATCATTTATGCCATCATCATTGGGCGAAAATGCATTGGGGATAAACAATAATGGGTTATTTCCTATTGTCACTAAAACGGTAATGCTGTCCATAGCGCCGCAGGTTGTAACGGTATCTATGCCTGTCACAAAATATTTTTTTGTTATCGACGGAAAAGCTATCGGTGCTGCTATGCTGCTGTCACTTAAATACAAAGGCTGACTAGCTGCTGTCCAAATATATTTGTTAGCGCCGGTTACAGCAAGGCTTGCCTGTGCGTTAGAACAATCAATATCATTGGACTTGGATACGCTGAGTTTTGGTAATGCAATGGGGGAAATAGTGGTGCTTAGTAATGCCGAATCATTACAAACTTCATCTTTGATATTTACTTTAAAAATGGTGGTGGTTACTGCTGTTGCAGTTGGATTGGCAACTGTTGGATTGTCCACTAAATTGGCTGGCTCCCAGCTAAATTTATTTCCTCCCGTGGTTTTTAATTGAATACTCGAATTGAAACATACCGAATCGTTCGGTGAGATGGTAAATAGGGTTACAGGCCTGATGGATATTTTGATAGAGTCTGTAGTGGTGCAGGATAAAGCAGCATCTGATGTAGTAACAAAATAGGTTGTGCTACGGGTTGGCGTGGCAATTGGGTTGGGAATATTGTTACTACTTAGCGAACCAGTCGGTGCCCAACGGTAGCTGGTGCCGCCGCTAACATTCAGTTGTATGCTACTGTTTTTGCAAATTATACTATCGGGGGATTTTACCACAACAGGCGATGGTTTAATAGAAATGACAACTGTATCAAAAGCTATGCAACCCGCCGTGCTGGTACCTTTTACCATGTAGCTCGTTGTGTTTACCGGTGATGCTACCGGGTTGGCAATGCTGCTATCGCTAAGGCCTTTTGAAGGTAGCCATTGATATGTTGCAGCACCTGTTGCCTGTAATTGTATTGTTTCGCCACGGCAAATGCTGCTGTCTGTATTGGCAGTAACCGCTACTTGTTGTACGTTGATAAACACGCTGTCTTTTCTGAGAAAATATTTTGAAAATGCAATATCATCCAGCGCATAATAATCACCACCGGTAAATCTGTTTTTATTTATGATGCCAATTGCTGCAACGGTATTGTTACCGCTGTTCCATATTATCCAATGTTTTTTCCATTGGCAGGTGGCGTTAGATGTAGTAATAGTATCACCCAAAGCGATTCCATTTATTGCAAATTGTAATTGGGTATTGTTGGGTGATTGTAGCGATTGTATCCACGTGCTGAAAACGTAATTGGTATTGGGTTCTACAGACAATGTTTGTTGCCAAACCGGTATGTTTGATATATTGTTGCTTCTCACTAATTGCATATTTCCGACACCATTGGTATGATCGGTACAGGTTGTAGCAGAAGGCACAGCATTGGTAGCTATGGCAGCTATTGAATATTGTCCATCATTTTCAATTGCAGGTGATGAATTACTAAATGTGTAGTTTGATGAGAAGGAAGTATTTCCTTCAGAAAAATTCCCATTTATCACTAAGTCATTTTCAGTTACAGTTCCTATTAACCGGTAGGTTATCGGCACAGTAGTATTTGTAGTTGGATTGGCAAAAGTACTATTGTTTAAAAAACCGGCCGGGCTCCAGCAAAAATTAAATGTTGAATCAATATTGGTCCGCAGTAATTTTCCAAACCCTTTGCAAATAGTAGTGTCTGGCGTTAAAATAATATTGCTATTGCTGACATTGATGGATATATTTTTACGAATAGTATCAATACAACTGCTGTTTTGTATGGCTAATTTTATAAGGTAAGTACCGGTATCGGCATATTGATAAACGGGTGAAGCATTGTTGTTGATAATTATGCCGTCTCCCATGTTCCAGGATGGCCCCATTAAGCCAGCATTATTAATTTTGAAAGTAACCAGTAAGGGATTGCAGATGTCCTGCTTAAAGGTAAAATCGTAGTTAACGCCGCTGCTGCGGATAATTTTAGTAACGCTATCTGCACAACCGTTGATATCGGTAACTACCAGTTTAACCGCATAATTTCCGGTGTCGCTGTAGGTATGGGTTGCCATTTGCGTATTTGCATTACTGCCGTCATCAAATGTCCATTGCCAGTTTTGTATGGCACTTGTGTTTACAATTGCATCAGCATCAAATTTAAAAGTATTACAATTTATCAGGCTGTCTTTTATGATAACGGAATCTATATTTTTAACAAAAGGAGTTAGGCTAAAAGGAAAAGTAAACCCAAATTTTGCAGCTCCTGTACCACCATCTGTGGCACCATGTGTAGTATTGTAACAACTACTCGATGGGTTTAATATGATGCCCGCAGTACCCCCCTGCAAAAAATAATTTACCTGTGCCGGAAGAGGCGTGCTGCTACCTATAAAACCACCGCCACCGCCGCCACCCGGGCCATGGCACCTGCTAGGATATTTTTGATTGAAATTGGAGCTGCCTGTACCGCCCCTGGCTTCAATATTTAACTGGCCAAGGTAACTTTCTGTATAAAGTAAAACACTACCGCCAGCGCCCCCGCCTGTGCCGCCCTCATCTCTTATCACTGTTGTAATATCTTCCCCATTGGCACTTATTTTTTGATTGTTACCGCTAATGGTGGTCGCTTTAATAATTACGATACCACCACCATTACCACCGGGTAAAACCAAAAAGCCATTATCTTGCTGACCACCGCCTCCGGCACCACCTAAAAATATTTTATTAAGATTGCTGTAATCAAGATTCTCTCCGCCAACGCTTTGCAGGTTGGTGTTACAACCATTGTACTCAATACCTCCCAAACCGCCCACACCAAAGTTACCGCCACCGCCAGCTCCTGAGTTAGCACTAAAAGCGCCGCCACCGCCATTGGCCAGTCTTGCGCCTCCTGCTTCGCTCCCTGCAAAATAATCAGCAATGCCTTCTCCTTTAGTGCCGCCAATGCCACTGGTGGCGGCCCATACAGCATTGTTGCAGCCAAAGCCGGTGCCGACATCGCCCCCTCTAAATCCCTTCCTGCTCACATCTATCGGGGCATTTAATGTTAAGGTATTGGCAACATTTATAACCAGCACTCCACCCTTTGTTCCATCCCAGGGTGCACAGGTTAACGTATCTGTAGTAACAAAAGAATCGAAGTAAGGCACTTTTATCAACTGTACCCTACCCAATAAAGGATCGTATTGGTACAATAATGTATTTTTAAATTCAATCTCATTGCCCGATTTGCTTTTTATAATATTGAATTCAAAATTGCCGGCATTATTATAGCCATAGATGTAACCAAATCCCTCGTTATTATTGGAGTCGATGGTTGCCCCTTTCATCTGTATCAGCAATACAGTATCGCCGGGATTAAAATCAACATTATCTCCTGTAGTAAGGGTGTTGTTGCAAGGATTTATACTGTAAACAGCTGTATAATTATTAATAACGTTTTCTGTACAACTTACAACTGTAAGGTTTAACGTTCTTATGCTATCGCAGCCGCTGACTGTTTTTAAAGTATCAATATAGATACCGGTTTTGTCGTATCCTTCAACTGATAAACCCCGGCAAATAGTTTTTAATACACTTGTTTTTTTTATAGCAGAAAGAATAACCTGTTTACTGGCAATAATAGGGCAGGAGAGGGACCCATCCCCAACTATCACACTGTAAAAATTGAAATCACCTGGCAATCGGTCCACATAATTTATGGTATTTGCGCCTGGGATAATTTCCATAACACCCGATGCATTTTTCTTTTTCCATTGATAAACAGGATTGGCATAACCACTGCCCAATACTGAAAATAATGGGATGCTGTCGGTACAGGTATTGCTGGTTACAGGTGTGTTTATTTCGAGTAAGGGTCCGCAAACACTAAATTGAAAATCATCAAAAGCAAAATCATTAAAACCTGTTTGGTTAAATTGTACCTGCAATCGTAGTTTGGTATTATTGCCACTGGAAAAGCTAAATCCCATGGGCTTCCATACAGCGCTGTCCAAAGCAGGTAAAGCAGGCGAGGACCAGGTTGCTAACTGGTTGCCCAACGTATCTAAAATAATAAAGGTGAAAGTTTGGTCCGAAGGGAATTCCGGCTTGTCAATATTCATTGCCGCAGTTGAAAAAGAATATTGGGTAAACGGGCAAATATTATCAACGATTACATCATAAAAAATGGGAAAATCATTGTTGCCATCAATAACTAAAAAATAGCCATTGATGTCGGTTGGGGTATGGTCTTGTGGTATCACATGCCAGGAACCAAAAAAATCGAACCTGTTTACGATGGTAAAGTTGCCTGGCTCCACTCCATTATTTTGGTTTATGTAGCCATTGGCAATGCCAGGGTTAAGTTGTGTGGATATTTGTGAAAGGCCGCTGCCAAAATCATCTTTCCAAACTGTATTAATGGTGCCGCTGCAAATTTGCCCAAACCCTGCTGAGCAAAGCATACAATAGCACGCAATAAAAAAGGCAGTCAGCAAAGGATTTTTCTTCCGAAATAAAGTAAGCAAATGATGCGGTTTTACAAGCTTGATACGGGACAAATTCAATTAAATTATCACTAAGCCATCCCAACATAATTGTGTGGCGAAATAGCCTTCAATTCTTTTTTAACAGCAGCGGGTATTGTTAATCCATTAATAAATGCATGGATGGTTGCCTTATCAATTATTCCCTTTCCACGGGTTAAATCTTTCAACGCCTCGTATGGTTGGGGATAGTTTTCACGGCGTAAAATTGTTTGAATGGCTTCTGCCACAACTGCCCAGTTACTATCCAGATCCTGTTTTATTTTATTTTCATTTAACACCAGTTTCTCCAATCCTTTTTCAATTGATTTTACCGCAAGTATGGTATGGGCGAATGGAACACCAATGTTTCTTAATACCGTAGAATCCGTAAGGTCTCTTTGTAACCTCGAAATAGGTAGTTTGGCGGAGAAGTGCTCGAATAATGCATTGGCAATTCCCAGGTTGCCCTCTGCATTTTCAAAATCTATCGGGTTTACTTTGTGTGGCATGGCACTGCTGCCAATTTCCCCCTTTTTTGTTTTTTGTTTAAAATAATCGATGCTGATATAGGCCCACATATCCCGGCAGAAATCTAACAGGATGGTGTTGATTCTTTTTATTGCATCAAAATGTGCGGCCAGTGTATCATAATGTTCTATCTGCGTTGTGTACTGCTGTCGTTGCAGTCCCCATTTATTTTCCAGCAAATCGTTGGCAAATTTTATCCAATTGTATTTGGGATAAGCTACATGGTGGGCATTAAAATTACCCGTTGCTCCACCAAATTTGGCAGTAAAAGGGATGTAGCTGAATAACTGTACCTGGTTTTCTAACCTTTCAGCAAATACCATTAGCTCTTTGCCAAGGCGGGTGGGAGATGCCGGCTGACCGTGGGTACGTGCCAACAAAGCAACGTCCTTGTAGAGGATGGCTAGTTTGCCGATAGAAGCCTGCAAATTTAAAATGGCGGGCAGGTATTCAAATTCAACTGCATGTTTCCAGCTAAGCGGTATGGCTGTGTTATTAATGTCCTGGGAGGTAAGCCCAAAATGCACCCATTCCTTCAAATCACCGGCACCGCATTTTTCCAGCACCGATTTTAAAAAGTATTCTACCGCTTTTACATCGTGGTTGGTAATTTTTTCTGTATCTTTTATTTGTTGGGCATCTTCCAACGAAAAGTTGGCAACGGTCAATAGCAGTAATTTTTTTACAGTGGCCGGTATCTGTATAAACTTTTTTTCTCCCAGGAATAAAAAATAGTCCACTTCTACCATTACCCGGTATTTAATTAGCGCAAATTCACTGAAGTATACTTCTAAATGATTGAGTTGGCCTCTGTATCGTCCGTCAATCGGACTTATAGCGGTGAGCGTAGTTAGTGGCATAATAAATTTGAGTATGGACAAAGATAATACCCTGCTGTTGTAAAAAGAATTCAGGGTTTTCTTTTCAGTGTAAAGAAGTTTTTATTTTTTATAACTCAACGCTTTAACTGCAAAATCTGCCTTAAAGAAATTCACCTTTATCTTTGCCGATATGGAGGAACTAAAAGCAAACGGCACTGGGATTGATAAAAAGGATGGACAAAAAGTAAAAGTGGGCGCTGTAAGTTACCTGAATACCAAACCACTGTTGTATGGTTTTGAAAAGGGCATGATGAAGGAAGAGATTGAGTTAATGATAGATCATCCGGGAAATATAGCAACTGCGCTATTAAATGGATCGATCGATATTGGTCTTGTTCCGGTGGCAATTTTGCCACAGATGAACAACTATTTTATTGTTTCTGATTATGGCATCACGGCCGATGGAGCAGTAGCGAGTGTATGCCTTTTTAGCGAGGTGCCGCTGGAGCAAATAGAAATTGTTTTGCTGGATTATCAAAGCCGCACTTCTGTGGAACTGGTTCAATATTTATTTAAAAATTACTGGAAAAAAGAGGTGATTTTTAAGTATGCTGATGCTGATTTTTTACATCACATTAACGGCACAACTGCTGCAGTTGTAATTGGTGACAGAGCCTTTGAACAAAGGGCTGTTAGTTCCTTTATATTTGATTTGGGAGAAGCCTGGAAATTGCACACAGGCCTTCCTTTTATATTTGCAGCATGGGTAAGTAATAAACCGATAAAGGAACAATTTATAACTGCCTTTAATAATGCCAATCAATATGGTTTGCAACACCTGGAAGAGGTTGTGTTAGCAAACCCTTACAAGTCATTTAACCTGTATCGCTATTACACTCAATATATCCAGTACGAGCTGAATGATGCCAAGTTGAAGGGAATGCAGCTTTTTTTGGAATGGTGCAGGCGTTAATATAAAATTTTATCCACTACTTTAAACATACCGTAAGTACAGCTACTGCCGATTTTTATAAATTTGATGATGGTTGTACTGATTCGGCCCATACAAGGAATTCTTGTTGACTGCAAAATATTAATTAAATTTATCGTGGTTTACCAATAAACATATTATCACCAAAGAATTTACCCCTAAATTAAATTGAATTACTACCAACTTATGGTATTACTGCTATGAAAATATTTTTTATTATCCCGTTTTTAATTTTGATCGTCTTTAATTCAGCTGCCCAGCAAGTTTCTGCTGATAATTTGTTGAAATGGTTATCGCTTTCGGAAAAGAAAATGGAGATTGAACTAAAAAATAATGAGTATCATCGTTCGGGAACAAATCTGCTTACGGAAACCACTATTAAAATTTATAAAGGCAGACAACAGTTTGGGAGCTATAATCCCCTTCAATCCGATTCAACCAGGCGCTATATTCTCAGCACAAAATACAAAGACGAAATTTCTCTCACTTACCAAACCACCCATGTTGCTGACTATAAGCATATGTTAGCTGATTTAAAAAAAGCAGGGTTTTACACTTATGCCAAAAACGATGCGCCCGTAGTGGCAGGTACAGATTCAAACATATACCAACACAACGAATACACGGCTACTGCCTATGCAACTACCGAGGATAACTTAACGCTTTATTCCATCATGTATAGCAGGAAAGATTTCCCGAATGCCAAGGATATTTACTTTGGCGAAGACCTGCTGCAATTTTCTTCGCATGAGTACCTGGTTCATTATTTGGGAAGAAAATGTAAAAAAAGATATCTATTACTTTTCTGGTAATGAAATGGCGAATTGTTCGGTACTTTTCATTAACACCAACAGGCAGGTAATTTTTATGTGGGTAGATGAGTTTAACAAACGCTGCATTTCTAATTTACTGTTTGGTGGACAGCAGAAATTGAAAAGCCAGATTGATTACGACAGGTATGTTGCAGAAAATAACTGGATGTTGAGAAGCGGTGTGCACGCTGGTATGTCTATTTATGAGCTTAGAAAAATAAATGAAAATAATTTTAATTTTTATGGCGGCAGTAACATCAACTCAGGTTTAATTTTGGGCGAGATAAATGGCAAAATAGATTTTAAAAAAGAAAGTATCATTTTAGGCTGCATGAATTGTACAGACAATGCCTACCGGAGTTCAGTTGTTATTACTGCAGATGACGCTATTGCGGATGGTCGAATGCTATTTGTGCTGTCTATTGTGTTGTATCCATAAGTTGCAGGATAAAAGGTTCTAATTATTTGCGCTTATTTTCATTTTTTAAACTTCCAACATTTTATTATATTTTTCTTAAAAAGCCGTTAATGGAACTTTTATTGGCGATTGCTGTATAATTTTACGCCGTGCAGGAACAAATTCAATATTCAAACGCAAATATAACAACCTGGAGTAGTGCTATGGAGCATACTCTTTTCCGCAAAAAATTAATAGTCGGCATAATAATTCAGTCGGCCATACTAATTTTTTTTCCTTATTTCTTTTCTTATATAGAGCAGAGGCAAAATGGTATAATGCTAAACGACTGGTTATTAGACTTCCTTACACCAAGGGACTGTTCTATTCCCATATTTGTAATTATGTGGTCTACAACTGTTCTCGGTATTTATCGCTGTATCCAACAACCAGCAGTATTTCTCACGATACTATACTCTTTGATTTTTCTTTGTTTTGCAAGAATACTGGCCATATATTTTGTGCAGCTTGAGCCTCCTTTAAACCTCGTACGTATAAGCGATCCGTTAACCAGTATAACCTATGGGGGAAGAGGTTTATTTATTACCAAAGACCTTTTTTTCTCAGGGCATACATCCAATATGTTATTGCTTGCTTTGTGTTTGCCTAAAAAATCTGATAAAATTATTGCGTTTGCAGCAGCTATTTGCATTGGTGTAATGGTGTTGGTGCAGCATGTTCACTATTCGGTTGACGTAATTGGTGCGGTATTAATCACCTACTTGTTGGTAAAACAAGGAAAAAGAGTTGGATCGGTATAAAAGCCATTTTACAACGGCACATTCTTATCCCTGTAAAAGGTTTGATTTTCACTCTACCAAAATTTATTTCAGTTTGTTTCGCTGGTATGGCAAACATATCAATGCAGTAGTTACTTTTAGCGTGCAGGGGAATACAATTGGCAAAATGGGGATTCCATAAAAAATTATTCCCTCCGAGGAATCGGAGGGAATTTCTTTAACCCTTAAAACAACCAACACGAATCATGTTGATGAACTTGTAACAACATCAACGTAATTTGGTTGTAAAAAGGTTGCTTTTTATTTCAAAAAATTTTGTTAATGAGTTTTTAGTCCATTTTTACCTAGGTTAAAGCAATGTCCAACACCTGCTGCATTGTCTTTACATAATGGAACCTGGTGCCTTTTATAAACAATGGATTTATTTCTTCCACATCCTTTTCATTTTGCCAACACATGACTATTTCTTTAAGCCCGGCACGTTTTGCAGCCAGTACCTTTTCTTTAATTCCACCTACCGGTAATACCTGCCCACGTAGCGTTATTTCGCCTGTCATGGCCAGGTATGGTTTTATTCTTCTGCCTGTAAAAGCACTCGCCAATGCGGTCATCATTGTTATGCCTGCACTAGGGCCATCCTTTGGCACTGCACCCTCCGGAACATGAATATGGATATTTTTTTTATTGAATAATTCCGGATCAATATTTAGTTTTTTGGCATTTACCTGCAGCCAGGTGTATGCGGTGGAAGCACTTTCTTTCATTACATTACCCAGGTTACCGGTCATTTTTAATTCACCTTTTCCATCACTGAGGCTGGTTTCTATAAATAAAATGTCACCGCCAACATAGGTCCACGCAAGGCCAACGGCTACGCCGGCCATGTTTGCCACCTTGTACATATCGTTGCTATATTTTGCCCTGCCTAAAATTCTTTCTACGTCTATTTTGGTGAGCGTAGGTTTAAGTTTATCTTTTGTAGCATACTGTTTGGCAAGATTACGCATTACGCTGGCCAGTTGCCTGTCTAAGTCTCTTACACCGCTTTCCCTGGTGTAATCTTCAATAACTTTTTCCAGCACTGTATCGCTCACTTTTACAGTAATATTTTTTAAACCATGTGCTTCCTGTTGTTTGGGCAATAAGTGACGTTTGGCGATTTCTATTTTTTCCTCAACGGCATACCCACTTAAATCAATTATCTCCAATCTGTCTCGTAAAGCAGGTTGAATATTGTTGATGTTGTTGGCGGTTGCAATAAAAAGCACTTTGCTTAAATCGTATTCCAGTTCAAGATAATTATCGTAAAAAGTGCCATTTTGCTCGGGGTCCAACACTTCAAGCAAGGCAGAGGAAGGGTCGCCATGGGCTGTATTACCAATTTTATCAATCTCATCCAGTATCATTACCGGATTGCTGCTTTTTATTTTGCGGATACTTTGTATGATCCTGCCGGGCATAGCGCCGATATAGGTTTTACGGTGGCCACGTATTTCGCTTTCATCATGTAATCCACCCAGGCTTACCCTTACATATTTGCGGTCGATGGCGTGAGCAATACTTTTACCCAGGCTTGTTTTGCCAATACCTGGCGGCCCGATAAAACAAAGGATCGGGCTTTTCATATCGCCTTTTAATTTTAAAACGGCTAAATATTCTAAAATCCTTTCTTTTATTTTATGCATGCCGTAATGATCGTGGTCCAGTATTTTTTTTGCCTTTTTCAGGTCGTAAGAATCGGCGGTATAATCCTGCCAGGGAAGATCAAGCATCAAATCAAGATGATTATATACCACGGAATAATCCGGTGTGCTGGGGTGCATTCTTTCCAGCTTCTCACAACCTTTTTTAAACATTTCCTTTGCAGCAGCCGGCCATTTTTTTAATTCAGCCTTTTTCTGCATTTCCTTTACTTCAGCTACATTATCGCCTCCCAGTTCTTCCTTGATGGCTTTCATTTGCTGTTGCAAAAAATATTCTTTCTGCTGTTTATCCAGTTCAGCACGGGTTTTGGTGGTAACCTTATTTTTAAGTTCGGCATACTGCAGTTCGGTATGCATCAGGTTCATGAGCAATTCAGCTCTTGCTTTCAGGTTACTGATCTCAAGCAGTTTTTGTTTTTGTTTCAGCTCGCTGTGCAGGTTACTGCTTACAAAATGTATAAGAAAAGAAGGGTTCTCTATATTTTTTAATATGATGGCCGTTTCGCTGGGAATGTTGGGTGAGAGCCCCACGATCTGCCCGGCAAGGTCTTTGATGCTACCAACCATGGCTTTAAAATCCGGATCATCCGACCGGTTCTCATCTTCCAGGATCTTTATTTTTGCCTTAAAATAAGGGTCATCAGAAATGATCTCCTCAATCTTAAAGCGTTTACGGCCCTGGATGATGATCGTTGTTCCTCCATCGGGCATTTTGATGAGCTTGACAATTTTCGCAACAGTACCAATATCTTCCAGGTCGCTTACAGTAGGTTCTTCAATGTTGCTGTCTTTTTGCGCCACAACACCTACCAATTTGTCAGCCTTATAAGCATCCGTAACAGCCTTTATGCTTTTATCACGCCCAACAGTGATCGGTATCACAACACCGGGGAACAGTACGGTATTTCTAAGTGGTAATATGGGTAAAGTATCCGGTATCGGTTGCCCGTCGGCGTTTTCATCCTCTTCTTCATTCAATGGGATGATGGGCATGAATTCCATTTCATCTTCAGCATTGTTCATATAAAAGTTGTTATCCATAGATTTATGTTAGTAAGTCAGTTTGACAAAAATAGTTAGTAAAAAGCGTATTTTTTTAGTGGATGTTATATTTGGCAAGTATGATGCCAGATACGCTGGATCCTAGATTCTGGATACTTGTAAGTTCATTAGAATCGAAATGACTTAATTAAATAAGAGATTTTTGAGCATCCAGTATCCAGCATCCATTATCCAGCATCCAGTATCCAGCATCCAGCATCCAGCATCCAGTATCCAGTATCCTGTCATGTCCTGAAAAAAGTAGACACTA
>JANPNY010000791.1:0-2173 GCA_031427745.1 Chitinophagaceae bacterium
GGATGCATTGTTCAAGAGCTGAATTAATGTGCCCTATCGTGTTCCTTCAAAAAATTTCAACAAGATGTTTATACTAAATTATTGTTGAGTTGGAATAATGCAGATAAATAATTTTTAATACCCGTCAGCTAGAAGATATTGTTGAATCGTCCTGCTTTATATACTTCTAATCAAATCACTCAACCATTTATCCAATTATTAACCACAGCTGCAACGAATCCTTTATTTTTGTTTGATGGAAGTTAATATTGAATTGGTTGATAAACTGGCTCACCTGTCGAGGCTTCAATTTAATGATTCAGAAAAAGAACAGGTGCAGGCAGATTTACAAAAAATGATTCAGTTTGTAGAAAAACTAAATGAGCTAGATACCTCCGGAGTAGCTCCCCTGTTGCATATGAGCGATGGTGTCAATGTATTAAGAGACGATGAAGTAAAGGGCAGTTTAACAAGAGCAGAAGCCCTGCAAAATGCACCACAACAAGATGGGGTATTTTTTAAAGTCCCAAAAGTGATTAAGCGGGACGAAGGATGAGTTGTTGATAAAGTTTACAGCCTCTAAAAGATAAATAGCACTTACCCTCTTGCAATAAACTACCAACCATAAGCTAGAACTATTTTTATGCAATGCATTATTCATTTAGAAAATATCTCAAAAAGCTATTACCTCGGCAAAGAGCCTTTGCCTGTATTAAAGGACATTAACCTAGATATTTTCAAGAATGAATATGTAGCATTAATGGGACCAAGCGGATCTGGCAAATCTACCTTGATGAATATATTGGGCTGTTTGGATTCGCCTACCAACGGCAGGTATATTTTAAACGGAAAAGATGTAAGCAGTATGGAAGATAATGACCTGGCGGAGGTAAGAAACAAAGAAATCGGTTTTGTATTTCAACAATTTAATTTGTTACCCAGACTCACTGCGGCAGAAAACGTAGCCCTTCCGCTTATTTATAGTGGCGTAAGCAAAAAGGAGCGAATTGAAAGAGCATTTGCTGTATTAAGCAAGGTAAAACTAGATGACAGAAGCCATCATAAACCGAATGAATTAAGCGGTGGACAATGCCAGCGGGTTGCCATAGCAAGAGCGCTTATCAACAATCCCTCCATCATTTTGGCAGATGAACCCACGGGTAACCTTGACTCTAAAACATCTTATGAAATAATGGATATTTTAGGCAAAATTCATACTGATGGCAACACTGTGATACTGGTTACCCACGAAAAAGATATTTCCCACTTTGCACACCGCGTAATACGCCTGAGAGACGGTGTGGTTGAAACGGATAACATGAATGAACATCCTGCTACTATCCTTCAACCAGCTTAGTTTGATAAACTATTTTTTGCTTTCTTTGTTAGTTACAAAAAGTTTAAAATGTCATTTAAAATATACACCAAAACTGGCGATTCAGGCACTACAAGTCTAATTGGTGGTACAAAGGTTCCCAAAAATCATCTTCGAATTGAAACGTACGGCACGGTTGACGAGCTCAATTCTTATATCGGCCTGGTAAGTGATTTAATAGCCAACCAATCGGTCACTATTACATTAAAAGAAATTCAGGATAGGCTGTTCACCATTGGTTCATCGCTGGCATGCGACCCCGATAAAGAACCGTTGATGAAAATACCCGACCTTAAAGAAGCTGATGTTGTTTTTCTTGAAACAGAGATTGACGAAATGAATGAAACACTTGCCCCGATGAAACATTTTATTCTGCCCGGCGGCCACCAGGCCATATCCACCACTCATATTGCCAGATGCGTTTGCAGGCGTGCAGAAAGGCTATGCGTTAATATGCAGGAACACCAGCTTTTTATTGACCCGTTGGTAATAAAATACATCAACAGGTTAAGTGATTATCTTTTTGTTTTATCAAGATATGCAGGGCATTTGCTGAGAGTGTCCGAGACGGTATGGAAACCCCGAATAAATAAATAGCAGAGCCCTTGAAAAAATCATTTACTAAATTATATGTGGAGAAATTAAAGATTTATATAACTACCTTAATAAATCCGTTTAATAATTTCCCGGAGTTTTTATGATAGAACTGTAACCTGGCCTTTAACGTTTTTGCAGTTGTGTAGTTATCACCCCGAAGCCAACAAAAGGTTGGGGTTATCAATTGGGGTTTATCATTTTGCCATCTTTCATCACCAATAC
>JANPNY010000792.1:0-1730 GCA_031427745.1 Chitinophagaceae bacterium
GAAACCAGCGAATCGTGGATTGCCTCAATAGCTTTAGTGCTAAACCTCGTCGCAATGACGAGGCAGGCACTTGTGTCCCTGATAGTAAATAAATATTCTAAACTTATTGGATGGATAAAATTTATCTTCTATAAAAAAGAACCAAGCGTTTTTAAAATATTGGCCTGGTCGAGTTGTTGAGCAAGCCCTAATTAGTTGTACTTAATTTGCTTAAGTAATCGTAATCCAAATGGTTGATCTCAATTTTTAAACACTGTAATACGGTAGGCAAATTTAACGTAGCCGTATATCTCCAAAGCTTTGCTTTTTTCATCTTTTTAAATTAATTATTTGTTAATATGATTTTTACTTTCTACTAATGCCTATTTTTGAAAAGTTACATTATTGTTAATTTAAAAATTTTCGTTATGTAATATTTTTAATCAAAATCATGGATATTTTGCATAAATAAAAAAAATTACTAAACAATTATAGATATTAGTTGATTAAATCATACTTTTTTTTAATTAATTGTTAAATTATTTTATTGCTTTTACAAAATATAGAAACTATCATTATTCATATTTCAAAATCAAAACTTACTAAAGCATGAGAAAAATTCTGATTTTAATGACGACAATACTGTTGTCATTCTCAGTTGCTTCAGCCCAAACCCGTTCCTTATCGGGTAAGGTAACTGACGCCAAAGATGGTTCCCCGGTGATGGGAATAAGTATAAAAGTAAAAGGATCAAAAATTGGAACCAGTACGGCTGCCGATGGCAGTTTTGTAATTGATGTTACAGGCCAAAATTCAAATTTGGATATATCCGGAATAGGGTACCAGCCTGTATTTTTAAAAATTGGCAGTAACGAAAACAATCTTGCGATTAAACTTATTCAAAGTACTACTAGTTTAAATGAAGTGGTGGTTACTGCAATTGGTATTTCAAGAGCAGCAAAATCTTTAGGTTATTCGGTTGCTACCATTAAGGGTGATGAAATTACAAAAGCGAGAGAAGCAAATATTGTAAATGCATTGGCTGGTAAAATCTCTGGCGTTAGAGTTACAGGCCAGTCAGGTACTGTTGGTGGTGGCTCTAAGGTAGTAATCCGTGGTACTAGTTCACTATCTGGTTCTCCGCAGCCTTTATTTGTAATTGATGGTTTACCGTTAGATAACTCTTCTCCCGGTAACTCTTTTGGCAATGGTAGTGTAGATTATGGTAACCGTGCAGGTGATATCAACTCAGATGATGTGGAAACTATTTCTGTATTAAAAGGTGCAGCCGCAACGGCATTGTACGGTTCCAGAGGTAAGAATGGTGCTATTGTTATTACCACTAAAAAAGGTAGTAAAAGATCTGTGGCAGCAGTTACAGTAAACTCATCTTATAGGTTTGATAATGTTTTGAAACTACCAAAATTTCAAAATGATTATGCTAATGGCAACTATGGTGTTTATAGTTTAAAAAATGTAAACGGATGGGGACCAAAAATTAGCGATGTACAGGATGTAACAGTTAAAGATTTTAAAGGAGACGATGTTACTTTAAGAGCTTTTCCTGATAATGTAAAAAACTTTTACGAAACAGGTATCAGTTCTATAAATACTGTAAGCATTGCCGGTGGATCTGAAAATACAGATTACAGACTTAGTTTGGGTAATACGGATCAAACAAGCGTGGTGCCTGGTTCAAAGCTAAGCAGGTATAATATTAATCTGAATGCAGGCAGAACATTTAATGAAAA
>JANPNY010000793.1:0-4824 GCA_031427745.1 Chitinophagaceae bacterium
GGTTGCCTCAACGATTTTCAAATGCAGTACAAACAACTATAACTAATCTACAAAATTACCCTACCCACGCTTATCGGCTTTAGTAACACCCGGCAATGTAAACCTAACGTACTAACCTACGCCTCATTCAGCACCTAAGAAAGCACATTACCTGCAATTAAAACGTTAGTCTAAAACCTAAATAAAACATAATCCAACCTTATTACCTCATTAATATAATTTGCAATCAGAATAAGGTAATAAGGTCGCTTCAATTATTGATTATGTTGCCACTAAGGTTGGCACACTTCCAATGCAATTTTCTACCGGCTTTAGTAACACCCGGCACTGGAAAACTGCTGTAATAAATTACGCCTAATTCCAGCGCCTAAGAAGACACATTACCTGCAATTAAAACCTTAGTACAAAACCCAAATAAAATAAAATCCAACCTTATTACCTCATTAATACAATTTTCAATCAGAACAACGTAATAAGGTCACTGCAATTATTGATAACGTTGCTACTAAGATTGCTAAACTTCCAATGCAATTTTCTGCTGCCTTTAGTAACTGCCCGGTACTGAAAATCTACACAGAAAACCAAAGCCTCATTCCTGCGCCTAAGAGCTTTTCGTTTATTTTACCACTCCTGCGCCTACCTGACAGTAAATTTTCCGTTATTATTTTTAGCTGTAAGCGAGCCATAAAATGGTTCACTTACTTGTTTTAACCCGATAGTTATAATCAAGATAAAAAGTGCTTGAGCTTGGTTTGTTAGTACTTCCCGGTTCGGAATTTCCTTTCAAAAGACAATAGTTTACCAATAAAGCACACCACGGTTCACTTTCATTTTCTGCAAAATGTCTTCCTTATTTGTGAAAGATAGATGGCACTGGATTAAATTTCCGTCTTGAAGCCGTTCTGTATCGAAGTTGTTATTACTGAATTGGGTCATTCTAAAATATCTTCATACCTGTTGTTATTAATTCTTCCATAAATGCACATGTTGAAAAATTTTAAATAAAAAATCAACATATCTCAGTTTGAATATAACATTAAATACTTCAACGTTATATTTGCCTGTTCCATATTCATCAAAATTTTAAATTATTGATACGTGATGCTTCCTATTTTATTTTATAACCAGCTTGATAGTAAAAGTGTACAAAAAAGTTTTGATAAAGTATTACAACAATTAAGTAACGGCGATTTTAAAAGTGCTGATGTGCGTAAGATGAGCAGCACAGGGTTTTACAGAGCAAGGCTTAATATTAAAGATCGTTTGCTGTTTACCATAGTAGCTGTTAACCAAAAAAAACACCTGCTGTTGCTGGAAGTTATTCAACATCATGATTATGCAAAATCAAGGTTTTTGCGGGGTGCCCAACTACCAGAAGAATCGGCAATGCAAGCTATTCAAAAAATAGAGGATATTCCGATTGCAGATATAAAAGTGATGACTTACATTAATGAAAAGGGGCAAAGCATTCATGCGCTTAACAAATTTATTTCGTTTGATGATACTCAGCAGGCCATTTTTAATGTGCATCCACCACTCATTATTATAGGAGCCGCAGGCAGTGGTAAAACGGTACTTATACTTGAAAAGCTAAAACAACTAAAGGGTAATGTAGCCTACATCTCCCTTAGTAATTACCTGGTTGAAAATGCACGAAAGATATATTTTTCGCAAGGTTACGAAAATGAAGAAAGTGAAGTTGACTTCCTTTCATTTCAGCAATACTTAGAATCGTGGGAAATACCAGATGGCAAAGAAATAAACTTCCGGCTTTTTGAACAATGGTTTAACAGGCATGCCCAAAATCTTAAAATTAAAGAACCTTACCGGGTGTATGAAGAGTTTAAAGGCGTACTTACAGGTTCTCCGCTGCATACTGCTTTTTTAAGTAAAGAAGAATATGTATCGCTGGGTATTAAGCAATCAATTTTTACTGCGGATAAAAGAGAAGAAGTGTACACACTTTTTACAAAATACCTACAATGGATGAAAGAAAATAATTATTACGATACCAATATGCTTTCATTTAAATACCTGCAACTGGTAAAGCCACGCTATGATTATGTAATGATAGATGAAGTGCAGGATATTACCGGTATCCAGTTAAAGTGTATTATGCAATCGCTTAACAAAAAATCTCATTTTATACTTACCGGGGATAGTAATCAAATTGTTCACCCGAATTTTTTTTCATGGTCAAAAATTAAGACCTATTTATATCAGCATGGAACAGATAATAAGCAGGTACAAATACTACAAACCAATTACCGCAATTCGCCGGAAGTTGTTCGCTTATCCAATAACTTGCTTAAGATAAAAAACCTGAGGTTTGGTTCAATTGACAAAGAAAGTAATTACCTCATTAATACCATTTCTTCTCAAAAAGGCGAAATATTATTGATGCAGAATAATGATAAAGTAAAAGTGGAATTAAATCAAAAAACACAAAACTCTACACGATATGCGGTAATTGTAGCTGACAATAATCTAAAGGAGGAAGCCCGCAAATATTTTAAAACACCCCTCGTTTTTTCTGTTCAGGAAGCCAAAGGGCTTGAGTATGAAAACGTAATTATGCTGAATTTTATTTCTGCCAATCCAGAAGAGTTTAAAGAAATCATCCGGGGAGTAAATGCGGCAGATTTGCAGGAAGACACATTACAGTATTCAAGACCTGCTGATAAAACTGATAAGGATGCAGAGATTTATAAGTTTTATATAAACTCGCTTTATGTTGCCATTACAAGGTCAGTAAAAAACATCTACTTGTTTGAAACTCAGTTAAACCATGCTGTGCTCGAATTATTGTCGTTGAAAGAAATGACAAAGCCGCTACAGGTTGCCGAGCAAAAATCTGGAAAGGAAGAATGGTTGGAAGAAGCAAAACGCCTGGAAGAGCAAGGCAAGTTTGAGCAGGCAGAACAAATAAGAGCTAAATATTTAGGATACGAATACATTAGTGCCGAGCAATTGGAACAGATAAAATTACTTGCCTTTGACTCCACAAAAAAAGAACAGGAAGTAAAAAAGGAAAGAAAACAATTGTTTCAATATGCTATGGTACACCATCACACAGCATGGATAGATCAATTGGCAAAACTACAGTTTCAACGTGCGATGCTTTACATGAAAGACCTTAGGCATGATGGCAAAGAATATGAAAAAAGTTGCAGGCTTGGCTACAAAGAACAGGTAAAAAGAGTAATAGAAAAATACGGAGCCGACTTTGCCCCACCAAATACTTCTGTTACAGGACTGATGACAGCGCTTTACCACGGCCAAGATACCATTGTAGAACTTTTGTTGCAGGCAAATGCCCAAATAAATAAACCTACTTTAAAAGGATTACTGGCAATTGATTGCTTATTATACGGTTATTATAAAACAACCCTTTATCGTCAGGCACTTTTAGCTAATAAAAAAACGCTGCTGAAATTTTGGAATATTATTAAGCCTGCCTCCATTGTTATACAGGTAAAAAACAGAAGGCTTAATATTGGCTTGCATACCATGGCGGCATTTTTATTAGTTGCCATGCGCAACCTGGAAAAAGAATTACCGGAAAAAATTACCATTAAATTTACTGATACTAATCTACCTGATATTTTAGCAGGAGTTTTTTCTATGGATGATGTATTGAGCTGCCTGGAATGTATGCCTGAAGAAATACTTCCTTTATACAGAAAGCAAAGAAGCTATGTTAACCAGATTTTAGCAAGCCATGAAATTGATAAAGATAACCCCTATAATAAAATGTTGTTCAAGCGAATAAGAAGGGGGTACTATGTTGTAAACCCAACACTAAAATATGTTAACGACAATTAAAAACATTAACGGTAATCTGGAACGTAAAAGAGGAGTAAACCCCACAGGTGCCTGACTCGGCTTTGTGTCTTCCCTTTTACTAATCTTCAATCCTAAGTGCTTTTCGTTTATATACTACGCTTACAACTACCGGCTTTAGTATCACCCGGCACTGGAAACCCGCCGCACTAACTTAAGTCTTATTCTCGCCTAATAGCAATTGTCCTGCGCCACTGGTTTAAAATGTAACCTAAAAAATTGCCGGATGTATCAAATAATGTATTCCAACAATTTCTTAAAAATATCCGTCCTCTATTCAACAACAGTAATTACCTCTCTTAACCTGATATCTTTTGAGGAGGCGCCAATCATTATCCTGAAGTCGCCGGGCTCTACTACCCATTGCATTTTTGCGTTTAGCATTTTTAATACTCCAGGATTGATATTGAATGAAACCTCTTTCGATTCGCCGGCTTTTAGGTAAATGCGTTGAAAACCTTTTAATTGTTTAATGGGCTGTGCAAGCGACGAAAGTAAATCACGGATATACAATTGCACCACTTCTTCGCCGTCCCGGGTGCTGGTATTTTTAATGGTACAATAAACTTTGCTGCTATCGGTTTTCCCAAATTGTTTATGATCAAACTTTAAATTGCTATACTCAAAGCTTGAGTAGCTAAGACCAAATCCAAATGGAAATAAAGGTTGCCCGTTTAGGTTATTGTAATCATCGCCACGACCGGTAGGCTTATGATTATAAATGAGCGGTAATTGTCCTTCAAACACAGGAAATGTAATGGGCAGACGGCCTGCCGGATTATAATCGCCAAAAAGAACATTTGCTACAGCATTCCCGCCGTCTTCACCCGGATACCATGCGTCAAGAATAGCAGGAACATTATTGATCCATTTATTCATGATAATGGCGCTGCCGCCTATTAAAACCACCACCACCGGCTTGCCGGTTGCAGCCACCTGGTTAATCATTTCTTCCTGGTGACCGGGTAATTTAAATAGGCC
>JANPNY010000794.1:0-3244 GCA_031427745.1 Chitinophagaceae bacterium
CCACAAGACAGTAAGAGTCTCATAAATACTATTCCGTTTGGTGACTGTATCGGGGGTTGTACCTTTCGATCAGCATTTTATAATGAATATCTCACAGATTGGAAACATAAATCGATTTACGCTTAAAATTTATGAGATAAAAAAATATGATTACAAATGCTTAAAGGAAAAAAATCCAGGATATTCTTTGGATAACTCAGTAAGCATGGAGTTAATTAAAAAGAATAATAAAAGCGATGCCTTTAGCTCTAAAGAAATGAAAAGAAATATTGATTATACGGATAGTAACTGCAGGATGCAAATAACTGCTTACTTAAAACCTAACTCAAGGTATATTTTCGAAATGATAGGAATTAACGAAACACCTCTTTCTGATGAACAGAAAGCAGATGTTGTAGAAAAAATAAAGGACAATGAATCGTTTAAAAAATTGATAAACGATGAAATAAAAAAGAATATTAATAATACCAATGCTGCATCAGGTGCAAGCTGGGGGAAAATAACAAGGTCGTTAGAAAAAATTGCTGACTCTGTAATTAAATCAGTGGATACTACTTATTTGCTTAAGGAGTCTATGGATTTTGTAAGTCAACTTAAAAATTTGAGTAACTCATTTACGAAAAACATAAGTATTATATACAAAGTGGAAAGGATAGGCAAGTATTATTTGGATACAAATGAAGTGAGCTTTAGAGATACCGCATTACTTAAAAAAACAAAGGATATTTTAATTAGTAAGTTAAAAGCTATAAACTGGGTAAGTTTGGAAGATGCTGACACCTCAAAAATAATAAAATATATAGACAAGCTGATTAATCTGGAGCCTAATTTAACGGAAGATCAGCAACTGGAATTGAAGAAACAAAAGAAAGAAATATTAGATAAAGTAAAAGAGGTTATTAATGGTAAAAATAAATTTATTGACCAGTTTACTGCATTAAAGAGTGAACAAATCTTTATTGGAGGAAATGCCGCATCTACCTATGTACCCGACTTTGTAGAAAGAGCAAAACAGCATGTAACATTTGATTTGGGCTATGCTTATATATGGGGAATAGACCGAACCAACTCGTATGCAGGCATTAATATTTACTTTAGGGCAGTTGATACTTCGCTTCCGCTAAAAAATTACCGTGCCGGAATTATTGACTACTTGGGAGCTCATTTTTCTTTGTTAATTGGAACTTCTTTAGGATCTATTCAAAAGGATAGCGTAAGACGAGGATTGCTAGGAAATGGTTCGGCTCTTGTAACAGGCATCGGATATAAATTACTACCATGGTTTAAGATAAATGGGGGGGCTTATTTGTATTATAAATACCCAACCAATCCCCTGATCAATAAGGACAGACTGACATTTACAGGGTCGCCTTTTGTGTCTTTATCAATAGACATTAACCTTAAGTCTTTATTTAACAGCTTTGGAAGCGGAAACATCTCAAATATTTTTAAAACTGATTAATAACAATTAAAAATTAACATTATGGTAAAAATTAACGACCCATCTGCAAATCCAGACACCTTTAAATATGGACCTCCCAAGATAGTAACAATCAATTGGACTGGTCGAATAAAACAGGGTGATAACAAAGTAGATATCTACTTCAGCATTGAAGATAATGAAAATTGCCCCGTCTATTTTGTAGACGAGAGTGGTAATTTTAAAAAGAAAGTTTTTATCGATACATATGATTTTAAAGTAGTTGACGAAACTTATTATGGAGCGGCTTATTTAGTAGTTACAGAGCCCCGGCCTGTGGAAACACCTGCAATTATCACCGTAACTGCTATTGATAAAAATGGGAATGGCCAAACAGATAGTGATGTATGTACAATCATGTATAAATAAATCAAAAATGAAAGAAAAAAATACTTTTATAATTTGCCTCTTTGTGCTTTACAGCCTCTCCTCCTGCGATAAGCAAGACGATCTTTATTCGGTTCAAAACCCAATAGGCACCAAGATAAGCAGCATCATTGCATTTCAATCCCTTTCTCCTACGCAAATAGAGGCGGATAGTTTTTCACTTTGTACCATAAAGGTGAAAATAAATCCTGAGGCAGATGCTCCTAACAGGACAGTAAAATTTAAAGTTTCCGGAAATGCAAGCTTTACTAATGGTGATACTGTGCAAACTGTAGTTGCCAATACAGAGGGATATGCCATTGCATCTTTTAAAAATGCTAAGGTAGAAACGGTGCATTTAACAGCTATTGTTAGTAGCTACAGTATTGATACCACTGTAAAATTCACTCTTGCTTTACCAGACGATATGCAGCTTGAGGCCGACTCTTATGTTTTAGATAGAACTACCTCTCAACCAGCGGTAATAAAGGCTAAGCTATTTAGAAATGCCAACAGGGGAATAGTATCGAATGGTGCAAAAATATTTTACACCTTCACCCCATTAGATACAACAGTAAATTTTATTTATCAGCCATTTCAATATTCATTCAGCCAAATGGCTATTGATACTGCAATCAATCCTTTTAAAACTGGTGGTCGGTTTAATATAGAAGCTAAAACACTGTCAGCAGATGGAACCACATTGTCTAAAATGGTAATGATAAGGGTGCGATAAGGACTCCTTGTATATAAAGTATCTAAGGCAAAATCTGGTTAAGCCGATACTGACGAAATCATCAGTTTAATAAAAACTCATTCAGGATACAATCATCAAAGCGTCCAATATAGTAAAGTTAATTTAGCAAGTATCATTAAATTAAAATTGTCGCCGTAAGAACCTTTTTCCTAGGTGACCTAGTCAATCGTTTACATGCTGATAAAAAATATTGGAATGTAAATGAAAGGTTCATGAAATAGTGTTGGTTTAGTTCTATAGAAAGATTGTCAACTTTTGAAGGTTATTATTATAATAAAATAAACGACAAAAAATACTACAATGAAAAAAATTACAGCTTTTAGCCTTGTGGCAGTATTAATTACCATTGCAGGCATGTCAACCAGGCTTTACGTTACAAGCGATAAAAAAAGTTTTGTAGATATAGGTGCTTATAAAATTTATAAAGCAATTGCTGATTCTATGAGGTTGATTTTTTTTGATGAGCAAATAAGTGCAATGAAAGCAAATGATACAGGAAACCTTTTTGATACTGTAAAGATAAATACAGTAAAAAACAAGATGATAGATGCAGCAATGCAAAAAGATGGAAAATCATCCGAAGAAATGCTGAAAGATGATAAGGGAAATGCGAAAGATGATAATGTGTTTTGGGCAAAAGC
>JANPNY010000795.1:0-8481 GCA_031427745.1 Chitinophagaceae bacterium
TAATGTAGGCATCGGCACTACAACACCCAAAGCCCGGCTACACGTAACAGACAGTAATGTATTGTTTTCTGCCTCTGCCATATTACCAATAACTCCCGGCAATCCACCGGTAGAAGGAGGAGGAAGAAGAATGATGTGGTACGCTGATAAAGCTGCATTCAGGGCTGGCATTGCTTTTGGCAACCAGTGGGATAAAGATAGCATTGGTACCCTCTCCACAGCATTTGGCAATAGCACAAAAGCTAAAGGAGAGTCTTCTTTTGCCAGTGGGTGGGCCAGTTCAGCACTCGGCACTACTTCTACGGCAATGGGGCAAAATAGCATTGCTTCCGGAAATTACAGCACAGCTATCGGCTCTTCCACCAATGCTAGCGGTGAAAATGCAGTAGCATTAGGCGCTTTTGCAAAAAGCCCGGGATTTAGTGCAACTGCCTTAGGATACAATACTACTGCCGCTGGCTTTTATTCTACATCATTAGGCTTTATTACAGAAGCAAGCGGTGCTTATGCTACTGCTATGGGCAATCAAACAAGGGCCTCCGGATTTAATGCTACATCGTTAGGGTTTTTTACCCGTGCCCGTTCCGATTACTCTACCGTAATTGGATTGTTTAATGATACAAGCACCACTAATAGCTTGTTTGAAGTTGGAAATGGCACTAATGATAATGCAAGAAACAATGCCATAACCATTTTACAAAACGGCAATACTGGAATTGGAACGGTAAACCCAGTTGCAAGGCTACATGTAGCAGATAGTAGTGTATTATTTACAGGGCCTGCTACAATACCTGGCACAACCACTTATTATCCCCCGGCATCCGGCGCAGGCAGCCGTATGATGTGGTATCCGCAAAAAGCAGCATTCAGGGTTGGTGCTGTTGATGGTACGCAATGGGATAAAGACAATATTGGGAGGTTTTCTTTTTCAGCGGGGTATAGTACAAAGGCAATTGGAGAATTTTCGACGAGTACCGGATATTTTACAAATGCAGCAGCAGCCTTTTCTACCAGTATGGGAGCTTTAACTAATGCCATTGGAGGAGCATCCACCAGTATGGGAAGCAGTACAACAGCCAGTGGAGATCAATCTACCAGTATGGGGAGCGGTACAACAGCCAGTGCCAATTCTTCAACCAGTATGGGATACTATACAAATGCCGGTGGATATGCTTCCATTAGTATGGGATACCAGACAAACGCTAATGGAGCTAGTTCTACCAGTATGGGATACCATACAAACGCCAATGGTGATTATTCAACCAGTATGGGATACTATACAAAAGCTGATGGGTTTTATTCCAACGCTATGGGTAACCAAACAACTTCCACTGGGTTTGCTTCCACCAGTTTGGGGTTCAATACAATCGCCAGGGGTTCTTATTCCACTAGCATGGGAAATGCAACAATCTCAAAATCTGCAGGTTCGTTAGCTATAGGAAGATATAACGATACCACTAATATCAATCGTTTATTTGAAATAGGCAATGGAACGGCTAATAATTCGAGGAGTAATGCAATGACTGTATTAACTAATGGAAACATTGGCATTGGTACAATTGAGCCTGTTAAGCTGTTAGAAGTGGTGGGTGCGGCCAGTCCAATAAACCCGGTTACTTTAGTAATTGGCAACCGCGGTGGATTTGGACCTGCTGCTCTTGAATTTGTAAGTGATTATGGTTTAGCAAACCAATGGCGTCCTGGGTTTATGAGAAGTAATGACGTCGGGGGCTTTACGGGTTCACTCGAATTCTATACAAATGCTGCCGGTAATCTGTATGCCAGTACACTAGGATTGGTAGTTAGAAATGGAGTAACCTATACAGCAACCGGAACAGTAAGCAGCTGGAGCGATGCCCGCCTCAAAAAAAATGTGCAGCCTTTTACAAGGGGGCTGGATATCATAGACCATATCAACCCGGTGAGTTTTAATTATAATGAGCAATCTCCCTTTCAAACAGAAAAAATGCAAATAGGAATATTGGCGCAGGATCTGGAAAAAATTGCGCCGTATATGGTAGATAAAAATGTAAACAAAGACTTTGAGGATCTACGGAGTGTAAATAACCAGGCTTATGTTTTTTTGCTAATTAATGCTGTGAAGGAACAGCAAATACAAATTGAAAAAATGCGGCAGGAAATGAATGAGCTTAAAAGCCTAATGAAGAAAGTGATTGAAAAAAAATAATAACATTGCAATCTTTTTCCAATGCAGAAGTGCGCAAGCATTGAATCAATTTTGTATCAAATATATTTCTATCAATTTACCAAAAATGAAGAAACAACTTCTATTTATTTTCTGCTTGCTTTTGGTAAGTGCGTTCGCATTTAGCCAGGCCAAACCAAAAGCTCCTGTAAAAAAACCTTTATCAGAGTTAGACCGGCTCTTAACCGGGTCGGGGCTGCCTTACAAGATAGTGAATGACAGCGTGGCGGTGATACCCTACGAAGGAGAAAATATTGCTTCCTACCAGGTGATTGTTTTAAAAGTAAGCGACCTCTTTATTGTGTACACCAACCTTACAGAAGCTTTGCCGGGAAAAATCGATGAAAGCAACTACAAATTTCTGTTGCAGCAAAATGAGCATTTTGATTTGGTGAAAATAAGTATGAGCGCCGAAGAGAATATCCTTTACCTGCGGGCGGACATGTATCGTTCGGGCACCAATGCCGCCCTATTAAAACGAATTATTCAACAGGTTGCAAATGCTACCAATATTCTTGGAGGCGCATTAAAATAACTACCGGAACCACCCTTCAAAACCACATTATGAAAAAATACTTTTTGGCATTTACTTTATTGCTTTTGATTAGCCCCGCATTTAGCCAGGTTAAAAAGAAAGCCCAGGACAAGCCGCCTACCCAAAAAGAAATGGATGCCATGATGAGAGAAGCGCAGAGTGCCATGGATGACTTAGACCCAGAGACAAAAAAGATGATGGACAGTATGGGCATTAAAATACCGTCATTTAAAAATGCACCCAAAATAAACAGCCAGCAACTTGCACAAGAATGGGAAAAGGAAGAACTTATTGTACCAAAGAAAGATGCCGGCCGGATAGCAGCTATCCCCAAAAAAGTGACTGATGCCAATATGAAAGGGTACATAATGGCTGTTCAAAAAAATGCATCTCTACTTTTTTCCCCTGGGGTAATAACTACCGGCGATAAGGTAAAAGTATTCATTAAAGCAAACAGCAAAAATGCTTCCGAAGCCGGCAATATGGCCTGTGCTCTATGGATTGCCGGCAAGCAAGAATTGGCACTATACGTTTTGGGAAATGTATGCGGAGATGAACCAACGAATACGGACAATGTGAGTAATTATGCAGCTATGCTTTCTATGCAGGGTGGCCAACACCTTGCCATCCCAATCTTAAATAACCTTAACAAAAAGTATCCTAAAAACAGTACGCTGTTGAATAATTTAGGACAGGCCTGGTTTGGGCTGGGCGATATTTCAAACGCCGAAAAGTATCTTGACAGCGCTCTCCGGTTTTTTGCCGCTCATCCGCAGGCAAACCTTACCAAGGCTGCCATAGAAAAGAGCCGGGGCAATATTGTAAAGGCAAAGGCGTATTTAAAAAAATCAATAAAGCATAGCTATACGGATGAAAAAGAATTAAAACTACGGGAGTTAGGATATGAAATAGAGCTTGACGATTTAGGGATCCCATTTAAACCCGATTCCGACCCATTAGGGTTAGCAAAACTGAAGCGGCCAGGTTATCCCATTTCAAGGGATGAATTAAAAATGATGAAACCTTTATGGGAAAAGTTTGATCAGGAAATTGACGAAAGATTAGACATTTTATATAATGAATTAAAACAAGTTTCGGAGCAGCTTGAGAGCGCAACAATTTCCCGTAAAATCAACATTACAACACCCGTACATATTAGAAAGGCCTCGTTAAAGTTGCAAGAAGTTCAAACGTTTTATGAAAAGAAGTTAGAAAGGCTCGTCCAAAAGTTTAGCGTACTTATTGAAGATTTAGACAAAATAAAAAACGGACGCAAAAGGGCTGTGCCGGAAGCGCCATGTGAACTACATATACAATTAGCGAACGATTATTTTAAATTGTATAATGAAAGACAAAAAGAATATCATGATGAATTTTTAGATGTGCTCAAGCGTTACATAAATGATATGGCCTATTATTCTCAATTCACTGTCCCCGATAAAACCGCATTTGAAATGCTGGTTTTAGAGAATAAAATTGATTGGCTAAAAAAAATAAAAGAATATAGGCCACTGCTATACTTAGAAACCGAGGATATGCAATGTTCAGAGAAAGAAAAGGCAACTCCTAACCGGGGTAAACTGGCAGATTTTGATGTAGTGGCATGCAACTACAATGATACCATGAACCTGGGAATCATTGCATTTTATCAAAATTGCAGCAGAATGACGAGCAAGCTGAATCTAAAATTTGTTGAGTACACCCGCTACGATAATTTTGAAAGGGCTGAAGGCGATAATTTTGAAAGCAGCACCCTGAAAATAAGCGTTGAAAAGGGTTTCGATGATTTAAAAACTGATTATGGTCCACTAAAACTTGAAGCAAAAGTAGGCGCAGCCATTGAATTAGAATTTGACAGGCAGGGTGTAAAGGATGTGATATTATCTGTAGAAGCCAAGGCGGGCGCAGGGATTAATGGTGCAGATGAAGGCCTGGAAGCGGGCGGAAACATTGCAGGTAAAGATATTGTGGATACTACCGTTGAGGTTGGTGTAGAAGGCCGCGTCAGCATCATAAGTGGCAAGGGTTCTGTTAGCGGAACCGGTAAACTGGAAGGTATTAGAATGCTTGAATGGTAACACTGTGGTTTAAATTTATAAACTATCATCATCAATAAAATAACACGTTATGAAAAGTCTTATCACGCTAATCATTTTATGTTTGGCGTTCACCAGCACACCTGCGCAACTTTTAAAAAAACTAAAACAGAAAGCGGAAGATGCCCTCACTAAACCTAAAGCAAAACCTGCTGAAAACAGTGAGCCCGACAACAAGCAAAAAACAGTTACTAATGATGATAGCGATAATATAAAAGCTGCCAGCCCAACCACCAATTTAAAAGTTTACAGCAAATTTGATTTTGTACCTGGTGGCAATATTCTGCATTATGATAATTTTGAAAAAGATAACATCGGCGAATCGCCACTGGGTTGGATAACGTCTACCTCCGCAGAGGTAGTTACCATTGATGGATTGGAAGGCAATTGGGTAAAATTAGCATCCACCAGTTCGCACCACATCAGTCGGAATAAAAAACAAAGCTGGGGCAATAATTTTACCGTGGAGTTTGATTTGCTGATGGTAAAAAATACGTACGACCCCCGCATTGATTTTGAACTGATTAACACAGGAGGCAATCTTGTGACTGATGAAGGTATTTTAAGAACTGGCAAAAATGCTTTGTACCTCAGTACCATTTTTGGCGCAGGTGGTACTAATAGCCGGGTATCACTTTACAGCAACACCAGCATCGGCAAACCAATTTCAGATAGAATGACGGAGAGCTTGCCTTACAGCAATACGGTGCCTGTTCATGTGAGCATGTGTGTGCAGGGCAAACGTTTTCGCTTTTGGTGGAACGAAACAAAAGTGTTTGACTTAGCTGCCGTAAATGACGACTACCTACCAAACCAGTTAGGCTTTTCTTTTGGTAGTGTGGGTGGCAGCGATATTTATGTAAGCAACATCCGCATTGCGAAAGATGTACCTGATACCCGTGCCCGTTTTGAAGAAGGGAAACTAATCAGCAACTTATTATTTTATACAGGCACTGCCAAACTGAAACCTGAAAGCATGGGCGCATTGCTTGATGTAAGTAAAATCTTAAAAGACGCCCCAGTACCGGTAAAAATTATTGGTCACACCGATAGTGATGGTGAAGATGCGGCCAATATTAAATTATCTGAAGAACGTGCTGAGACAATCAAAGATATTTTAGTAACTCAGTATAAAATAGAAGCGAGCAAACTAACTACGGAAGGGCGTGGCGAAACACAACCACTTGCCAATAACAATTCTGCTGAAGGCAAAGCACAAAACCGAAGGGTAGAATTTATATTTAAAGCCGAAGCAGATAAATATATAAAGCCGGCCGGTGTTGGAGGTAATAGCTCAAAGTCCGCAGCCAGTAACAATAAACCTGCTGCAAGTGCTGGCAATACTGCAGTAGCCAATACTGATGGCCCTACCGTAAAGCTCCAAAGTAAAATACTTGCAGTCAATCTGCCTTACGCCCAGTTTATGAAAGTTGCGGATAACCGTTACACTTTTATTGCCAGCAAAGACGAAGGAAACAGCAAAGAAAATTATTTTAAAATAGAACTACAGTCAACAAGTCCTACATTAAAAGCAGAAACTTACAATTTTGTTGAGGCTGTCGAAAAGAACCCGTTGTACGGCACAAAAAAGTTTCCGGAGATCCGCAATACCGAGGCGGTACTGTATTATGGCACTGCAAAAAAACCATACATCAGTCAATTCTCTCCCATCATTGCAAATGGAGCTATGGCCAATTATGTAGATAATTCGCTGGCCAGGAAATTACCGGCCATATCGCCCAATTGTAAACTGGTGATTGAAAACATATCTAATGGAAAAGCAAGTGGCTACTTTACGGTGGGCATCATCACAGAAGGCCTTAAACCGGTTACAAAAGGTGATGCGATGGAGCAAACTTTTACAACAGGTTTCTCCGGCGAAATGAAATGCAGTTTTGCCAATGTGCCTGTGTATTGATGCCGTAAATTTTTAAGTTGAAAAGTCATAGTTACAAAAACACTTAGGAATGAATCTACCGTTTAAAAAAAACTATGCAAAAACAAATGAAAAAAATAATTCTACTACCTGCATTTTGTCTTTCAGTTACTACCCTACTGGCACAGCCCATTCCACAAAAAACTATTGAAGACAGTGTTTTAGGCTGGATGAAAGTTTACAATTACAAAGGAGCGAAAGCATCAATGAAGATGGATGATAAAAATTACTCAATAGCTCAATTATCCGTTTGCGATTCGCTGGTAAACTGGATGCAAGCCAGTTATATACCGAAAGGTGGGTTGGGTGATGTAAAAAGAGTTGTAGCTGAAAAACAGGGATTGTATAATAAGAATGACGCAGCTATGCCCCAGAGTTATGGGGCTAATGCTTCTATCTATTCTCAACTTAAATATAATGCAGAGGGAAAGCGAGTACTGTTAACAAGCGATGCAATATTTTGGAGTATAATGGCCAATACTTCAGTCGGCATTCCGGCAGATGCAATTTGCACACCCACCACATACTATTTCACTTTACCATCTTTTAAAGAATTTAGAAATAGTGAAAATTCTCCACAGGTTTTGAGTATGACTTCACATCCTAACACAAAAAAATACCCCGCTTATTTAAAAAGAAATACAGCAGGAATGTTCGATTTCGGGTTGATGATTTATCCTGAAAATAAATTTCCATTTATTAAAATAACCAAGGCAGAATACCTTGACCAGATTGCAGAAGCCATAGCAAGAAAATATGCTCTTGAAAAAGAAGATGCTATTAAAAAATGGTACACTGAAGAAACAAGGGCCACAGCCCGAAAATATGCTGATGACAGATACCAGAAAAGATTAGCAGTATTGAAAAATAACAGGGATAAATATAAAAACGACCTTAATACAGAAGCGGAGATTTTCACTGATCAACCGGATATTTTGCTGGAAAACTATCCTGATGTTTTTGAAGGCAACGGACCTGGAAGTAAAAAGTTACCTGTTTATAAGATAGATCCGGTGATAGCCGAAAATTGTAAAAAAGATAAACCGCAATGGTTTATGGTTACATGGAATGGTGGCCTAAATAGCACTGTTGGTAATACCCTCCATCAATCTATTCTAAACAATTTCAATTTTGAATATCTGTATAACTTTTTCTTTTATCCGGAGAAAGTAAAAGGACAATCATACAAGCCTCTCCGTTCCCACTCCTCTGAAGAAGCAGTTGTGCTTAAACCGGCATCTGAAACACAAATGAAATTTGCCGCTGATAAAAACATTTTCTTTTTTGAAGATTTTTCAACCACCGGCGTTGGCAAAAAACCCATTGGATGGAAATCTGGCCTGGCAAGCAACGGAACCTCATCTGTTGTTACTAACCCTGATGGATTAAATGGAAACTGGGTACAACTGAGAGATAACTCCATCAATGTAGCTTTAAAAAAGCCTATGCCACAAAATTTTACGTTAACGTACGACCTTGTTGCTACACAAAATTTTACCTGGGGAGCAAAGGGATTAACAATGCTGTTATCAAAAGAAACATCACCTGATAATGCCGGCTCATTTATACTTTTAAAACTCCGCCCAGGATCAAACGGAGGAGATGGAGAGGCAATGTTAGAAACAAAATTTACTTCCCCACCTGGTTATCTAAACGGAAGCAAATGGTATGTAGCAGAGGGATTTTCTAACAACAAAAAAAAAACCGC
>JANPNY010000796.1:0-3089 GCA_031427745.1 Chitinophagaceae bacterium
GCAATATTTTTATGATTCAATAAAAATGATCAAAACCATCCCTGCCGAGGAGTTGATGGAACTGGCTAATAAATATTTGCAGCCCGAAGCATTTCAGGAGTTGGTTGTTATATAAAAAGTTCCCTTAAATATAAGAAGCAACTAACGCAAAAAAGGGCTGCTTTGCAAAAACAATGTAAAGTTATCGGGGTGGTTGATGATGTCGTTGTGTTGCTGATTGCTGTGAATAAAAAGAATGGAATTATTTTTTAACCCGGGTTTTTTGCAGGTTGATTTCTTCCGTAAAATGAAAGGGTATTTTTTTATCGTTCCACTGCTGCATCAAAGCAATACTTTCTTCCAAAGTTCCTCCTTTGTTGGTATAGATATTTACAAACCTACTCCGTTGATTCAACTGCAGCCAGTTGATGTATTTGTCGGTCTCGGAGTACAATTAAAAATGTAAAGTGTAGAACATTTCGTTTAATATAGATTATTTACTTACTGTAAGATATAGTAGTATTAAAAAAATAGGTTATTTTCAGTTTTCAAAAAATATCCGGTATCAGTTGTTTAATCATTTTTAGCAGATTAAATAAGATGATTAGTATGAATCACCTTAATGTTTTTCGGGCAAGAAGTAAATAGCGGGCCGGTTTATTCAACCAACTAATTGCAATGATACGTTACCTGGTATTGATATCCTTACTGCTACTTTCCTATGTTGGCAACAGCCAATCCATTTCAGCATCCGGCCCCGTTTCTTTTTGTGCAGGGGGTAATGTTACACTCACTGTAAATAACACCACAGGCATTACGGGTTATCAATGGATAAAAGATGGCAACAATATCCCCGGACAAACTACTGCATCTATAAATACCGGCACTTCCGGCAGCTATACGGTTAAATTAAACAGAACTGCACCTAAGCCGGATACCACTATTGGGCCCGTGGTTGTGTCATCCAACCCAATTCCAGCAATACCTTCTTTTACTGTTCCTCCTGCTCAATGTGCATCTGCCCCCTATGCTTTCGCTATCAATTCGCCGGAGCCAGGCATAACTTACAAATGGAATTTCGGTGATGGTACTACTGGAAATGGAGCTACAATAGCGCATACATTTAACGCAACAGGCGCAAGCACACAAAATTTTAGTGTGTTTGTAAAAGCTGTTAGTGCTTTTGGTTGTGCATCAGATTCTTTAAGGCAAACTGTGGTTGTAGACCAAATACCTTTTCCAAAACTAGCAGACTCAGTAACTTTCTCCCAATTTAACAACTGTGGTAACAATACAGGCACACCCACCTACTATGTAAGTATAAACAATATTACAGCCAACCCTGCCAGCATTAGCGGATATATACTTAATTGGGGTGACGGTGGCAGTGATATAGCACTGACCAATGGAAGCTTTCCACTTTCTCATACCTATTCGATCTACGGCGTATTTAATTTAAAACTCACAGCAACTAATTCGGTAAATGGATGTGTAGGGACTACTACCTACCCTGTTATTAACCAATTAAATCCAGGTGTTGGCATAGAGGGGCCTCCGGGCGGAAGTACTCAAAAATGCGATAGTGCCGGTTTTTGGTTTAAAGTAAAAAATTATAGCACCAACTCACCTGGTACAATTTATCAATGGAATTTTGGTGATGGCACTCCCATAGTAACCTGGACCACACCTTTACTGGTTGATTCTATTTATCACAACTTTACCAAATCGTCTTGCGAATTACCCGGAAGAGAATTTGTGGTGTCGGTTACGGCAATAAATGGTTGCGATAATACAACTGCATTTTTGAATAATATTAAGATATTTAAAAAACCGGACGCAAAATTTGACGTCGACAAAACGCCCAGTTGCATCAATCAAACTGTAAATTTTACCAATAGAAGTATTACATCATTTAATGGTCCTAACTGCAATAATATTACCGGCTATTTCTGGAATTTTGGAGACCCATCATCAGGCAGTTTAAATACTTCCACCCTCGAAAATCCATCTCATAGTTTTTCATCGCCGGGAGTTTATACTGTAAAATTAATAGCTACTGGCAACTGTGGTTCAGACAGCATTTCCAAACTTGTTTGCATCACCCGTCCCCCCGCCCCCGGCTTCACCCTGGATAATACAGTTGGCTGTGCCCCCTTTACAATTACCGCTACAGATACCACGAATACTTTTGCAAGTTGTGAAAACCCAAAGTTTAATTGGACGGTTTCCTACACCCCAGCTTTTTGTGGAAATTTCAGTGCGTTCACTTTTACCAACGGAACATCGGCAACATCGGCCAACCCATCTTTCAACTTTACCAATCCCGGCACCTATACCATTACCCAAAATGTAACCAATGCCTGCGGAACTTTTACGGCGAGTAAAACAGTGAGCATTCAAAAGCCACCAACCGTAAAAATTAACCTGCCGGTTTATAGTTGTGGGGTGGTAAATATTACTCCATCCTCAACTGTAGTTGCCTGTAGTGTTAATCCGCCAACCTATGTATGGACATTTGCTGATGCAACCCCATTAACAGCCAATACAGTCAACCCACTGAATGTTACTTTTACCACACTTGGTGCACACATGATTACGCTTGCCGTAACCAACGATTGTGGTACCACCATTGATACCACTTTTGTAACCGTAACTACCACACCCGATGTAGTAGTGCCGGCCAATGATACTTTATGTGGCGGCTTAGCTGCCGGGCCTTATAATTTTACCAGCACCATCGGCGCACCGGTGTACCAATGGACAAATAGCAATCCATCCATTGGACTGCCTGCAACTGGCAGCGGAAATATTACTGCATTTACAGCCATCAATAACGGTTCAGCGCCGGTTACGGCTACCATTATAGTTACACCATCTGTAAGTAATTGTGTTGGTACACCAGATACTTTTTTTATTACCGTAAATCCAAGGCCATCGGTTCCATTGGTAACATCACCTGTTACTTATTGCCAAAATGCAACGGCTGTAACCCTTGCTGCAACTGCATCTGGTACCGATACACTTTACTGGCTTCACCACCGACAGCCAGGCCTCTTGGCTGTCCGGTTCTTTGGAAAGGCGGCTGCGCAGGGCTGGCATTCCCGCCAACG